>NZ_WXWP01000003.1:0-26077 GCF_009904765.1 Vibrio sp. V39_P1S14PM300 | reverse complement strand
TGAGCAAGAAGCAGCAATCGATGTTTCTAACATTGCGATTTTCAACGCAGCAACCGGTAAAGCGGACCGTATCGGTTTCCGTTTTGAAGACGGCAAAAAAGTTCGTTTCTTCAAGTCTAACGGTGAAACCGTTTCTAACTAATTAGAAGTAATTTGGAGTTCTACTATGGCGAAACTGCATGATTACTACAAGTCGTCTGTAGTCGCTGAACTGACCAAACAGTTCGGTTACTCAAGCGTCATGCAAGTCCCTAGAATCGAAAAGATCACCCTGAACATGGGTGTGGGTGAAGCAATCAACGATAAGAAACTGCTGGAAAACGCAGCTGCTGATATGGCAACGATCTCTGGTCAAAAGCCACTTATCACTAAAGCGCGTAAATCTGTTGCAGGTTTCAAAATCCGTGAAGGCTACCCAATCGGTTGTAAAGTAACCTTGCGTGGCGAACGCATGTGGGATTTTTTGGAGCGTCTGATCTCAATCGCTCTTCCACGTGTACGTGACTTCCGTGGTGTTAGCGCTAAGTCTTTTGACGGTCGCGGTAACTACAGCATGGGCGTTCGCGAGCAAATCATCTTCCCGGAAATCGACTTTGATAAAGTTGATCGTGTCCGCGGTCTTGATATTACTATCACGACGTCTGCTGGTTCCGATGAGGAAGGCCGTGCTCTGCTGGCTGCCTTTAACTTCCCATTCCGTAAGTAAGGTGAAGGGTTACTGTTATGGCTAAACAATCAATGAAAGCACGTGAAGCTAAACGTGCGAAGCTTGTAGCTAAGTTCGCTGAAAAGCGTGCTGCTCTTAAAGCTATCATCAGCGATGTAAATGCATCTGAAGAAGATCGTTGGAATGCGGTTCTGACACTGCAATCTCTTCCACGTGATTCAAGTGCGTCACGTCAGCGCAACCGTTGTAACCAAACTGGTCGTCCACACGGTTACCTACGTAAATTCGGTCTGAGCCGTATCAAAGTTCGCGAAGCTTGCATGAAAGGCGAGATTCCTGGACTTCGTAAGGCTAGCTGGTAATTGCCACTTAATCATTTGGAGTAAATCATATGAGCATGCAAGATCCGATTTCGGATATGCTGACCCGTGTTCGTAACGGTCAGGCAGCAAACAAAGTTGCTGTAAAAATGCCTTCTTCAAAGCTTAAAGTTGCAATTGCTGCACTGCTAAAAGCTGAAGGTTACATCACTGATTTCGCTGTTGAAGGCGACGTAAAACCTGAGCTAGAAGTTACTCTTAAGTACTTCCAAGCGAAACCAGTAATCGAGCAACTAAAGCGTGTTTCACGCCCAGGTCTGCGCGTCTATAAGAAAAAAGACGAGCTGCCATCTGTAATGGGTGGTCTAGGTGTTGCTATCGTTTCAACTTCCAAGGGTCTGATGTCAGACCGTGCTGCACGTAAAGCAGGTCTTGGTGGTGAAATCATCTGCTACGTAGCGTAATAGGAGTAGAATATGTCTCGTGTTGCTAAAGCACCTGTCGCTATTCCAGCTGGCGTAGAGGTGAAACTAAACGGCCAAGAAATCACTGTTAAAGGTGCCAAAGGCGAACTGACTCGCGTTGTTAACGATGCAGTTGTGGTCGCTCAGGAAGAAAACAACCTTACTTTCGGTCCACGCGAAGGTGTTGCTAACGCTTGGGCACAGGCAGGTACTGCTCGTGCACTAGTGAACAACATGGTTATTGGTGTTACTGAAGGCTTTACTAAGAAGCTAGTACTGAAAGGTGTTGGTTACCGTGCTGCTATCAAAGGCAACGCTGTAGGTCTGACACTGGGCTTCTCTCACCCTGTTGAGCACGAGCTGCCAGCGGGTGTTAAAGCTGAATGTCCAAGCCAAACTGAAATCGTACTGACTGGTGCTGACAAGCAGCTAGTTGGTCAGGTTGCGGCTGACATTCGTTCTTACCGTGAGCCTGAGCCTTACAAAGGTAAAGGTGTTCGTTACGCAGATGAAAATGTGCGTACTAAAGAAGCTAAGAAGAAGTAAGGTAACACTATGGATAAGAAAGCATCTCGCATCCGTCGTGCTACACGCGCACGTCGTAAGATTGCAGAACTGGGTGCAACTCGCCTAGTAGTACACCGTACTCCTCGTCACGTGTACGCTCAGGTTATCGCATCAAACGGCTCTGAGGTTATCGCAGCAGCTTCTACTGTAGAAAAAGCGATCCGTGAGCAAGTTAAGAACACTGGTAACGTTGATGCAGCTAAAGCGGTAGGTAAAGCTATTGCTGAGCGCGCTCTTGAAAAAGGCGTGGAAACAGTTGCATTTGATCGTTCTGGTTTCCAATACCACGGTCGAGTAGCGGCGCTGGCAGAATCTGCTCGCGAAGCTGGTCTGAAATTCTAAGGTAGGGTTGGAAGATGGCTAAAGAACAACAAGTTCAAGCGAATGATTTGCAAGAAAAGCTAATCGCTGTTAACCGTGTATCTAAGACGGTTAAAGGTGGTCGAATCATGAGCTTTACTGCACTGACTGTAGTTGGTGACGGTAACGGTCGTGTAGGTTTCGGTTACGGCAAAGCTCGTGAAGTACCTGCAGCGATCCAAAAAGCAATGGAAAAAGCGCGTCGTAACATGACTACGATCGCTCTGAACGAAGGCACTCTTCACCACCCAGTGAAAGGTCGCCACTCGGGCTCTAAAGTTTACATGCAGCCTGCTGCAGAAGGTACTGGTGTTATCGCAGGTGGTGCGATGCGTGCAGTACTAGAAGTTGCTGGTGTACATAACGTACTGTCTAAAGCGTACGGTTCTACTAACCCAATCAACATCGTTCGTGCAACGATCGATGCTCTGGGTAGCATGAAGTCACCAGAAATGGTTGCTGCTAAACGTGGTCTAACTGTTGAAGCTATTTCGGAGTAAGAACCATGGCAACTATTAAAGTAACTCAAACTAAAAGCTCAATTGGTCGCCTGCCTAAGCACAAAGCTACTTTGCGCGGTCTAGGCCTTCGTAAAATCAACCACACAGTAGAACTTGAAGATACTCCGTGCGTGCGCGGCATGATCAACAAGGTTTACTACATGGTTAAAGTTGAGGAGTAATCAGAATGCGTTTGAATACTCTATCACCTGCTGCTGGATCTAAACCTTCTAAGAAGCGTCTAGGTCGCGGTATTGGTTCTGGCCTTGGTAAAACTGGTGGCCGCGGCCACAAAGGTCAAAAGTCACGTTCTGGCGGTAAAGTTCGTCCAGGTTTTGAAGGCGGTCAAATGCCTCTGAAACAACGTCTGCCTAAGTTCGGCTTCACTTCTCGCAAGAGCCTAGTGTCTGCTGAAGTTCGTCTAGCTGAGCTGGCGAAAGTTACAGGTGACGTGGTTGATCTGAACAGCCTGAAAGCTGCTAACATCGTTACTAAGAACATCGAATTCGTTAAAGTTGTTCTTTCTGGCGAAATCAACAAAGCAGTGACTGTTAAAGGTCTACGCGTGACTAAAGGCGCTAAAGCTGCAATCGAAGCTGCAGGCGGTAAAATCGAGGAATAATCTCGAGGAACGAGGTACAGATGGCTAAGAAACCAGGACAAGATTTTCGTAGTGCTAAGAGCGGCTTGAGTGAGCTGAAGTCGCGCTTACTATTCGTAATAGGTGCACTTTTAGTATTCCGAGCGGGCTCTTTCGTGCCGATTCCTGGTATTGACGCAGCTGTACTTGCCGATTTGTTCGAACAGCAAAAAGGCACCATCGTTGAAATGTTTAACATGTTCTCCGGTGGTGCTCTTGAGCGTGCATCTATCTTGGCACTGGGCATCATGCCGTATATTTCGGCGTCGATTGTTGTCCAGTTGCTGACTGTAGTTCATCCAGCGTTAGCGGAACTCAAGAAAGAGGGTGAAGCAGGCCGTCGTAAGATCAGCCAATATACACGCTACGGCACGCTTGTACTTGCAACATTCCAGGCAATAGGTATCGCAACTGGCCTACCAAACATGGTCGACAATCTGGTTGTTATCAACCAAACCATGTTTACGCTAATTGCAACCGTAAGTTTAGTAACCGGCACCATGTTCCTGATGTGGTTAGGTGAACAAATTACAGAGCGTGGAATTGGTAACGGTATTTCGTTACTGATCTTTGCAGGTATTGTTGCTGGATTGCCAAAAGCAATCGGTCAAACAATTGAGCAAGCGCGTCAAGGTGAATTGCATGTACTTCTTCTGCTGTTGATTGCTGTACTGGCTTTTGCGGTTATTTACTTTGTTGTTTTCATGGAACGTGGTCAGCGTCGTATCGTCGTGAACTACGCGAAGCGTCAACAAGGTCGCAAAGTATTTGCTGCACAAAGCACTCACTTGCCACTGAAAATTAACATGGCAGGTGTCATTCCAGCGATTTTTGCATCAAGCATTATCCTGTTCCCAGGAACACTGGCTCAGTGGTTCGGTCAGAACGGTGAGAGCAGCACATTCGGTTGGTTAACTGATGTGTCTTTGGCTCTAAGCCCGGGTCAACCTCTGTATGTCATGCTTTATGCAACAGCGATTATTTTCTTCTGTTTCTTCTACACGGCGTTGGTTTTCAACCCGCGTGAAACAGCAGATAACCTGAAGAAGTCCGGTGCATTCGTACCCGGTATCCGCCCAGGTGAACAGACAGCGAAATACATTGATAAAGTAATGACACGTCTTACCCTAGTCGGTGCACTGTACATTACCTTTATCTGTCTGATTCCAGAGTTTATGATGGTCGCGTGGAACGTACGTTTCTACTTCGGCGGTACTTCACTACTTATCGTAGTGGTAGTAATCATGGACTTTATGGCACAGGTACAGACTCATCTGATGTCACAACAGTATGATTCTGTGTTGAAGAAGGCAAATCTGAAAGGCTACGGCCGTTAATTCAGATTTCATTTACGGAGTTTAGCAATGAAAGTTCGTGCTTCCGTTAAAAAAATCTGCCGTAACTGTAAAGTAATCAAGCGTAACGGTGTTGTTCGCGTAATTTGCAGTGAGCCAAAGCACAAGCAGCGCCAAGGCTAATTGAGCAGAAATTTTTACTTGAAATATAAGGTAGTGTCGAGTATATTCCTCGGCCTACCTTTTGCGTGCAAAAGAAGTAGTATCCCGCAGCGTATCCTCTACGGGCTTTGCTGCGGCTAATTCTTTTATAGAAACACTTAGGAGTGAATAATGGCCCGTATTGCAGGCATTAACATTCCTGATCAGAAACATGCTGTTATCGCATTAACTGCGATCTACGGCATCGGTAAAACTCGCTCTCAAGCTATCCTAGCTGAAGTGGGTATTGCTGAAAATGTTAAGATCAGTGAACTAACTGAAGAGCAGATCGATCAACTGCGTGATGGTGTAGCTAAGTACACTGTAGAAGGTGATCTACGTCGTGAAGTATCTATGAACATCAAGCGTCTTATGGACCTTGGCTGTTACCGTGGTCTTCGTCATCGTCGCAGTCTACCACTACGTGGACAGCGTACTAAAACCAACGCTCGCACCCGTAAGGGTCCGCGTAAGCCGATCAAGAAATAATCGGGAAGGTAGAGTACAATGGCTAAACAACCAACTCGCGCTCGTAAGCGCGTACGCAAGCAAGTTGCAGATGGCGTTGCGCACATCCATGCTTCTTTCAACAACACAATCGTAACTATCACTGACCGTCAAGGTAACGCTCTTGCATGGGCGACTGCAGGTGGTTCAGGTTTCCGTGGTTCTCGTAAATCTACTCCATTCGCTGCACAGGTTGCTGCTGAGCGTTGTGCTGAAATGGCTAAAGAGTACGGTCTAAAGAACTTGGAAGTTATGGTTAAGGGTCCAGGTCCAGGTCGTGAATCTACTGTTCGCGCACTGAACGCTGCTGGTTTCCGCATCACAAACATCGTTGATGCTACACCAATCCCTCATAACGGTTGTCGTCCACCTAAGAAACGTCGCGTATAACGTTTCTGGGAAGATTGGAGAAAGATCATGGCAAGATATTTGGGTCCTAAGCTGAAGCTTAGCCGTCGCGAAGGCACTGACTTGTTCCTTAAGTCAGGTGTACGCGCGATCGATACCAAGTGTAAAATTGATAACGCACCAGGTGTACACGGCGCTCGTCGCGGTCGTCTATCTGAGTATGGCGTTCAGCTTCGTGAGAAGCAAAAAGTACGTCGCATGTACGGCGTTCTAGAAAAACAATTCCGTAACTACTACAAAGAAGCTGCTCGTCTGAAGGGCAACACAGGTGAAAACCTGCTTCAGCTTCTTGAAGGTCGTCTTGATAACGTAGTTTACCGCATGGGCTTTGGTGCAACTCGCGCAGAAGCACGTCAGCTGGTTAGCCACAAAGCTATCTTGGTTAACGGTAAAGTTGTAAACGTTCCTTCTTTCAAAGTTGCGGCAAACGACGTTGTTTCTATCCGCGAGAAAGCGAAAAAGCAAGCTCGTGTTAAAGCGGCTCTGGAAGTTGCAGAACAACGCGAAAAACCAACTTGGATTGAAGTAGATGCTGGTAATATGGAAGGTACTTTCAAGCGTATGCCTGAACGTTCTGACCTGTCTGCTGACATCAACGAACAATTGATCGTCGAGCTTTACTCTAAGTAAGGTTTAAACTAAAGAGAGGACACAATGCAGGGTTCTGTAACAGAATTTCTTAAGCCACGTCTTGTTGACATCGAACAGATCAGCACGACTCACGCAAAAGTAACTCTTGAGCCGTTAGAGCGTGGTTTTGGCCATACTCTGGGTAATGCACTTCGCCGTATTCTTCTGTCTTCTATGCCGGGTTGTGCGGTAACAGAAGTAGAGATTGAAGGCGTACTACACGAGTACAGCACTAAAGAAGGCGTTCAGGAAGATATCTTAGAGATACTTCTTAACCTGAAAGGTCTGGCTGTTCGCGTTGCCGAAGGCAAAGATGAAGTGTTCATTACACTAAACAAATCAGGCTCGGGCCCTGTGGTTGCAGGTGACATCACCCATGATGGTGATGTAGAGATCGCAAACCCTGAACACGTTATTTGTCACCTAACGGATGACAACGCTGAAATCGCTATGCGCATTAAAGTGGAACGTGGTCGTGGTTATGTTCCGGCTTCTGCTCGTATCCATACTGAAGAAGATGAGCGTCCTATCGGTCGTTTGCTTGTTGATGCTACTTACAGCCCAGTAGACAAAATTGCCTACTCTGTTGAAGCAGCACGTGTTGAGCAGCGCACTGACCTGGACAAGCTTGTTATCGATATGGAAACGAACGGTACTCTTGAACCTGAGGAAGCAATCCGTCGTGCAGCAACAATCCTTGCTGAACAACTGGATGCATTCGTAGATCTGCGTGATGTACGAGTTCCTGAGGAGAAAGAAGAGAAGCCAGAGTTCGATCCGATCCTACTGCGTCCTGTAGACGATCTTGAACTAACAGTTCGCTCTGCTAACTGTCTGAAAGCAGAAGCGATTCACTACATCGGTGATCTTGTACAGCGTACTGAGGTTGAGCTACTTAAAACGCCTAACCTGGGTAAAAAATCTCTTACTGAGATTAAAGACGTACTTGCATCACGTGGTCTGTCACTGGGCATGCGCCTAGAAAACTGGCCACCAGCATCTATCGCTGAAGATTAATCGATACTAGTTAGAAGGATTAGGTCATGCGCCATCGTAAGAGTGGTCGTCAACTCAACCGCAACAGCTCACATCGTAAAGCGATGTTTAGCAACATGGCTAGCTCTCTAGTACGTCATGAAGTTATCAAGACTACTTTGCCAAAAGCAAAAGAGCTACGTCGCGTAGTTGAGCCTTTGATTACACTAGCTAAGACTGACAGCGTTGCTAACCGTCGTCTGGCATTTGCACGTACTCGTGACAACGAAGTAGTTGCGAAACTATTTAACGAACTAGGTCCACGTTTTGCTGCTCGTCAGGGCGGTTACACTCGTATCCTAAAAGCTGGCTTCCGTGCTGGCGACAAAGCTCCAATGGCTTACATTGAGCTTGTAGATCGCCCAGAAGTTGCAGAAGCAGCTGCTGAGTAATCAGAGTTCGTAAGAACACAAAGCCGGGCAATCGCCCGGCTTTTTGTTTATTTGGCCTTTGGCTCCGCTCAGAATTGCCAGATTTGCTCAAGCTGAGTCAGCAGCGTTGCCGATGCCCCTTTGTGCTGTAAGTACTCCAGCATCAAAGGCGCGAAGACCTCCGCCATGGCACTGTCTAACCCCTCATTGACAAAGACCTCTGCGACGTTTAACCGATAGGTGTCGCGAGCGTAATACGCTTCTTCTAAATCCAGGCTGGGTAACAAGTGATTCAATTCACCAAGCTGCTTCAGATCCAGTTGCTGGCTGGCCTGTAATAGCAGTGCAATACTGCCCATTGCGGCCTGACGATTGGTCAGGGGGAGATGTGAGCGCAGTTCGGTCAATAACCCATGCTCTTCGCGGTTTTGCAGATTGCGGGCGATGAGTTCATCCAGTTCATCCGCAGCGGACGTACTCATCGGGCCGAGCAGACTGAGGGCGGACAGGATGATGAGGTAGGCTTTTTTCACAGACACTTCCCTTCACACAATAAAAAACGGCGCCGTGGCGCCGTTTCATCATAATTGAAGTAATGAGATTACAGGATGTCCAGTAGCTCAACTTCAAAGACAAGTGCTGCAAACGGTGGGATTGCTGCACCAGCACCACGTTCACCGTAAGCCAGATCCTGAGGAATGTACAGTTTCCACTTCGAGCCAACAGGCATCAGTTGCAGTGCTTCTACCCAACCTTTGATCACGCCAGTTACTGGGAATTCAGCTGGTTGGCCACGTGATACCGAGCTGTCGAAAACAGTACCGTCGGTCAGTTCACCGTGGTAGTGCACGCGAACTTGCTTGTCTGCTGTTGGGATTTCACCGTTACCTTCAGTCAGGACTTCATATTGCAGACCTGATTCCAGTACCGTCACTTCTGAACGCAGAGCGTTGTCCTTCAGGAACGCTTCACCGTCTGCCGCCGCTGCTTTCGCCGCTTCCTGACGAGCTGCTTCGGCGCGTGTGTGCATTTCTTGCAGTGCCTGATTGATATCATCGATTTCAATCGCTGGCATCTCGCCAACCAGAGCCGTCGCAATACCGGCGGCGATTGCATCAACGTTCAGGCCTTCCAGACCGCTGCCAGCCAGTTGCTGACCCATTTGTAGACCGATGCCGTAGCTTGCTTTTTGCTCGACAGTTTCAAATTTAACTTCAGACATGAATGTCGCTCTTTTTTCGCTTGAGAATGAACCTGACAGGATACCAGCATTAGATCGAGGATCAAATCCCGCAGTGGTCAAAGGGGCAACAATCGGAAACAGTGTGATGATTCTCTTACTCCGGTAGAAAACTGGTAAGATTTTGCGAAGGTATGACGTAGGAATCTCAATATGCCTATACTAGTCGGCTGACTTTTTTTACACTGTGCACATAGGATTTAGGAGACGGATAAGCAATGAATCGTCGCAAGAGAAAGCAACCGAAAACGGACTATGTCGCGCTGGCGAAAGAAAAATGGTCTCAGATTGACTGGCACGCTTATCTGCAAAAAATCAATCTGAAACAGATCGATTGGCAACAATGGAATCGACAGCGGCTGAGCGCCTGCTGGCAGCGTTTGCCTAAGTTACATCAACGGGCGCTGATGGTATTGGTGCCTGTGGTGCTGATCTTAATGCTGGTGCCGGTTCCCGAGCCTAAGCCGCAAACTGAGCCGGAAAGTCAGCGTATCGAACTGAATATCAATACCACCGGTTTGAGTGAGCAGAGAGGACAGACGGCATCTGATGCGGCGCGTCAGGACGCCCCCAAGCGTACAAGCGGTGAAATCTGGAAAGAGTACACGGTCAAAAAGGGCGACACTCTGGCACAGGTCTTTCGCAATATTGGTTTGCCGATGACTGACTTGAATGCACTGGTGCAGGTTGAAGGCAGCGATAAGCCGCTCAGTCAGATCAAAGTGGGTCAGTTGATCCGCTTTAAACTCGAAGCCGATGGCCAGTTGGACATTCTGCAACTGGAAAAATCATCCGGTGCGGTGATGTTTTTCCGTCTGTCTAGCGGTGGGTTTGGCCGCAGCAAATAACCTTGGCCGGCGAATGCCATTGCGCAGCAGGCGCAGTGGCATCAATGGCAACACAATCAAAGCAATTCCCAGTAGTGTGACCCCATCCAGCCGTTCCGCAAACCACACCCAGCCGATGACGGCGACAAAAATCAATCCAGAATATTCGGCCAGCGCAATGTGATTCGCTGGTGCACGCTGATACGCCATCACGGCCAGGCCATTGTACGTCAGTACAAAAGCGGCACTGGCGGCCACCAAGATTAAGGCGTCAACTGAAAGTGGTTGCCACTGCACCCAGGCCAGCAACGCGGCACTGGGCAACGACAGCAGGCTGGTCCAGAACAAGGTGGTGATAACGGGTTGATCGGCGGGGAGCTTTCGTACCAGTACGTTGAACAGCGCCAAGGTCGTGGCGGTGCCAAGCGCAAACAGCGCCGCCCAGTGAAATTGCGATGGACGCAGGACCACCAGTACGCCGATAAAGCCGATCACGGTTGCCAGCACTTTACCCAGCCCGGGACGTTCGTTGAGGAGCCAGATTGATAATGGCAGCATCAGCAGCGGCGCTGCGTAAAAGACCGCGTTGGCGGTCGCCAGGGTCATGTGGGTAATCGCCACCATCATGCAACCGCTGCCAATCAAGATCAAATGGGCGCGGGTCAGCGTGACGCCCACTTGCTGTAACCGTCGTTGTGCACGTGGCTGACGCCACCACAATGGGGCGATGAGCAGCACGGCGAACAACTGGCGGACGAACATATACTGCAGTGGTGAGATACTGCCTTCGAGCAGTTTGACCATCACATCGGACAACGATGCGGCCAGATTACCGAGGATAAGCAGCCCCAGAGCCAGGGCGGTCGGTGTACGCCCCAAGATCTTAACCTGCTCGCTTCATGTCAATATGGGGAATGCCGTCTTCCAGATAGGTCTCGGAGGTGCGGGCAAACCCGTATTGCTGATAGAAGCTTTGCAAATGCTCTTGGGCACCTATTTCAATCGCTTCGCCCGGCCACAATTGTGCGCAGTGTGTGAGGGCTTGTTGCAGTAGTTGATGGCCCAGTCCGTGGCCACGTGCATTGGCGGCAGTGGCAACCCGGCCAATACTGATGCTCGGATAACTGATGCCCGCGGGCAGTAGCCGTGCGCAGGCAACGAGTTGATCGTCAACGTAGCCGAGCAGGTGGTGAACCCCTGACTGGTGGTCTTTACCATCCAGTTCGGGATAGGGGCAGGTTTGCTCGACGACAAATACGTCGACGCGCAGTTGCAGCAGCTGATACAACTGCTCAGTCGTGAGCTGGGAAAACGTCAGACAGTGCCAGGTGATCATGGTGGGTACTCAATTATTCATCATGCGTCGACTGTAGCAAGCGGTGCCTGCGTCGGCATTAACAATTGTTAATTACCGGCGCGTTTTTTTATCCGGCTCAGGCTGATAGGAGTAATGCCCAGATACGCGGCGATTTGATAGTCGTTCAAGCGGGCGAGCAGGTTCGGGTAATGGGCGCAAAACAGGCGATACCGCTCTTCCGGAGTGTACAACAGCATAAAGCGTTCTTTATTTTCTTTGTACATCAGCTGAGTTTCCAACAGCTTGAGATAGATGGAGTGTTTCTCTGCGCGCCAGCGAAGCAGCGTGGCCAACGGCAGGCACATCAGCTCGCTGGGCGTCAGCGTTTCCAACAAGTAAGGTGACGGAGCATCCTGGATCAGGCTTTCAAAGCCGATCAGCCAGTCGTTCTCCCAATAGAATTCTTTGCTGTACTGACGGCCATTTTCAGTCAGGTAACTGGCATGACACACGCCACTCAGCAGAAAGTAAATCTCGTTGGCGCGTTCGCCCTGATTGACCAGAATATGGCGGGTGGGCAGTTCAAGCAATGAAGCGCTGAGTTGCAACTGGTCAATTTCCTCAGCGGTGAAGTGATGCTGTTGCAACTGGTGGCGAAATGCCTGAGTCATGATGGATTCTCCGATAACAAAACAGCCACAGAGTGTGCTCTGTGGCTGTTTAATCTACCCAACTTGGCGCTATTTTTGTAGATCCAACTGATAAACCGCAAAGCCGTTGTCGTCCTTGCCAATATTCTTCATCGGAGACTGGCCTTTTGCCTGGATAAACTGTGCCGCTTTGTTGCTGGGTGAAGTTTCAAAGCGAATATCGAGTTTCTGCGTACTGTGGATCGGAGCAAATGACCAGTTGTTATCGGCATTGGGTGTCACTTCACCCTGTTCTTTGCTGACCCGGGAGATGTAGTCTGCCACGACACTGCGGTTCTCATCCGGCGCATCGAACGCCACGTACTGGCTGCCGGTGCCCGGAAACTTATTGCTGTACGCGCGGTAGTTATTGGTCGCGATCAGGAAGGTCTGCTGAGGATCCAATGCTTTGCCCTGGTAGCTCAGACCGACAATACGCTGCGAGTCGGGGTGGATCAGCTGGCAGTCTCCGTCGTAACGAGCGGGCTGGGTGACGTCTATCTGATACGAGACGCCGTCCATAACGTCAAAATTGTAGGTACGGAAACCGTCCCAGTTGATCAGGCTCTGAGGCTGGCTGCTGTTGACGTCAATCTGGTTGAACTGGCCCGCACTGCACTCCAGCCACTCTTTGACTTGCTGACCGGTGACTTTCATCGTGACCAGGGTGTTGGGATAGAGGTAGAGATCGGCGGCGTTGCGGAAAGTAAGCTGACCGGCTTCCACTTCGGTAAAGTTAGCCGGATCATTTTTACGTCCACCGACTTTAAACGGAGCGGCAGCAGACAGTACCGGCAGACCATCTAAGTCTGGGTCGCCTTGAATAAAGCGTTCGACATAATCTTTCTGCGCCAGGTTGACGATTTGCACCGTCGGATCATCTTGTACCAGCGCCAGGTAACTGTACATCACATCACTGGCCTGACCGATCGGCTGGTTGACGAAGGTACGTGTACCGTCGTGATCCGCTTGCAATGCTTTGACGATGCCCGGATCGGCGCTTGCCAGCGAGGTGTTGCTGGTTTTGTCGAAAATCGGCCGGGCCTGAGACTGACCGGCGACCACCTGCCACTGATTGCCTTTCTGTTTCAGCGTCAAATCCATCACACCGACATGGCTGCCCCAGCGCCCCGGCATCACCGCGGTTACGCCGTTGATGGTGCCTTGCTGAAGATCGGCACCCGGCAGGGACGCAAAATCCTTGCTCGGGAACACCGCGTGCGAGTGACCAAACGCAATGGCGTCAATACCGGCGACCTGAGTCAGGTAGTAAACCGAGTTTTCCGCGCCCACTTTGTACGGATCCGAAGAGACACCCGAGTGTGGGATGGCCACGATCACGTCTGCGCCCTGAGCTCGCATTTCCGGCACCAGCTTTTCTGCGGTGGCTTTCATATCTTGTGCGACCACTTTGCCATCGAGGTTTTTCTTATCCCACACCAGGATCTGCGGTGGCACAAAACCGATGTAACCCACTTTCACCTGATGCGCTTGGCCATCGGTGTCTTTAAAGGTGTGAGTTTTGATCAGATACGGCGTGAAGGCATGCTCACCGGATTTGGCGTCATACACATTGGCATTGACGTACGGGAAGTTAGCATCATTGAGCGACTCTTTGAGAAAGTCTAAGCCATAGTTAAATTCATGATTACCGATGTTACCCACATCGTACCCCAATAGGTTCATGGCTTTGTACACTGGGTGCACTTCACCTGGCTGGAGCCCTTTGGCCGCCATGTAATCGCCCATCGGACTGCCCTGGATCAGGTCACCGTTGTCAACCAATACGCTATTAGTCACTTCGGCCCGTGCCTGTTTGACCAAGGTTGCGGCGCGGGAAAGGCCGATTTTGGGTGACGGCTGATCTTTGTAGTAGTCGTAATCCATCACATTGGTATGGATATCCGTGGTTTCGATGATGCGCAGTTTGATGGTGTCTGCCATTGCCGGGCCGGCTAAGGTCAGCATGCCGCCTAAAACAGCTGCGGTGATCGGGTTGATTGCCAGGTGCATGTTGCGTGAGCTCCACTGAATGAAGAAAGAAACCCGTTTAATGTAACAAATTGCTGTGAAACCTGGATGACGGCTTACTGAAAAATGTGACCGGGTGGTATGACGATGGCGGTATTTGTTCTGCATCTCTCAGAAATTGGTCGGAAATTGGCGAACTTATCGACAAAAGTTAATTTGCTTATCAGTTATTCGAATAAAAAATGAAATTTTAGAATTTCAGGTAATAACACCGCAGCGCCATAATGCTTGCATCAATCGGAAACGGAATGCAGATATGGCGGATAAGGACATCGTTTCACCACTTCCCGTTAAGGGACCGCGTTTAGTACGCAACAGCGTGTCGCCCTCTTCACTGGTGAAACGTCAGCTACAGCCAGGCGAAGTTGCCCTGGTCGGTGCCGGGCCCGGAGACGCCGAGCTGTTGACGGTCAAAGCACTCAACTGCCTGCAACAAGCCGATGTGGTGTTGTATGACTACCTGGTTTCGGACGAGATCATGGCGTTGGTACCGGATGACACCATTTTGGTGTGTGTCGGTAAACGCGCGGGTCATCACAGTGTGCCGCAGGAAAAAACCAATCAGCTGTTGGTCGACTTTGCTCGTCAGGGCCACCGGGTTGTGCGTATCAAAGGCGGCGATCCGTTTGTGTTCGGCCGTGGCGGTGAAGAGCTGGAAGTGCTGTTTGAAGCTGGGATTGCCTTTCAGGTGGTTCCGGGAATCACCGCGGCAGCAGGCGCAACGGCGTACGCCGGCATTCCACTGACACACCGTGATTACGCCCAATCGGCGATGTTCATCACCGGACACCTTAAGGCGGAGAGTGATGACATGGACTGGTCAACGCTGGCCCGGGGGCAGCAGACACTGGTGATCTATATGGGTTTGATGAAATCCAGCTATATCCAGCAACAATTACTCGCGCACGGACGGGGAGCGGACACGCCGATTGCCATCATTGAACGCGGCACGCAAGCGTGTCAGCAAGTATTCAGAGGTCAGTTGTCGCAACTGGCGCAACTGGCGCAGGGCGCCGAGTCCCCATCACTGATTGTGGTGGGGGAAGTCGTGGGGTTGGCCGATAAGCTCAGCTGGTTCGGCGCCGCCACTCAACCTCAGGCGCAACTGAATTTCGCCTAATTAACACCGCCTGAACAGGCAGTAAAGGAAGCAAGCACATGGATCAACAACGCTTAACTCACTTAAAGCAGCTTGAGGCGGAGAGTATTCACATCATCCGCGAAGTGGCCGCTGAGTTTGATAACCCAGTCATGATGTACTCGATCGGTAAAGATTCGTCGGTGATGCTGCATCTGGCTCGCAAAGCCTTTTATCCGGGGAAAATCCCATTTCCGCTGTTGCACGTCGATACTGATTGGAAATTCCGTGAAATGATCGAGTTTCGTGATCGCACGGCGAAAAAGTACGGGTTTGATCTGCTGGTGCACAAAAACCCTGAAGGGTTAGCGATGGGCATCAACCCTTTTGAACACGGCTCTTCAAAGCATACAGACATCATGAAGACGCAGGGCCTTAAGCAGGCGCTGAACAAATACGGCTTTGATGCCGCTTTTGGTGGGGCGCGTCGGGACGAAGAAAAATCACGCGCGAAAGAACGGGTGTACTCCTTCCGAGACAAAAACCACACTTGGGATCCGAAGAATCAGCGTCCAGAGTTGTGGCGCACCTACAACGGACAGGTCAACAAAGGTGAGAGCATCCGAGTGTTCCCGCTGTCGAACTGGACCGAGCTGGATATCTGGCAATACATCTACCTGGAAAACATTGAGATTGTGCCATTGTACTTGTCGGCCAAGCGCCCCGTGGTAGAGAGGGACGGCATGTTGATCATGGTGGATGATGAGCGCATGAAGCTGCAGCCTGGTGAAGTGATTGAAGAGAAGAGTGTGCGTTTCCGTACTCTTGGTTGTTATCCACTGACTGGAGCTATCGAGTCTGAAGCGAACACTTTGACTGGCATTATCGAAGAGATGCTGGTGGCCACATCGAGTGAGCGTCAGGGACGGGCGATCGACCACGATCAGTCAGGATCGATGGAGCTGAAAAAGCGCCAGGGCTACTTCTAAAGGATCTTAAGGAAAGCATATGAACAGTGCAGTTGCAGCTCAGCTGGCCGAGCTTGGTATCGAAGGCTACCTAAACCAGCATCAACATAAATCCCTGCTTCGTTTCCTCACCTGCGGGTCGGTGGACGACGGCAAAAGTACTCTGATCGGTCGTCTGCTTCATGACTCTAAGCAGATTTATGAAGATCAACTGGCGGCGGTTCACTCTGATAGCCAGCGCGTGGGCACCACAGGTGAGCGTCCGGATCTGGCGTTGCTGGTGGATGGTTTGCAAGCCGAGCGTGAACAGGGCATCACCATTGACGTGGCGTACCGTTACTTTTCGACGCAAAAACGTAAGTTCATCATTGCCGATACTCCGGGACATGAGCAGTACACCCGTAACATGGCAACTGGTGCGTCAACCTGTGACCTGGCGGTGATCCTGATTGATGCGCGCAAAGGCGTACTGGATCAGACCCGTCGTCATTCGTTCATCTCTAACCTGCTGGGGCTGAAGCATTTTGTCGTGGCGGTCAACAAAATGGATCTGGTCGATTACTCCGAAGAGCGTTTTGAGCAAATCCGGGCTGAATATTTGGCGTTTTCTGAGCACCTGCAGGGCGAAACGGACATTCAGGTGATCCCGCTCTCGGCACTGGAAGGCGACAACGTGGTGGATAAGAGCCGCAATATGGCCTGGTATCAGGGACCGTCACTGCTGGAGTTGTTGGAGTCGGTGGACGTGGACCGCGAAAAAGGCAGCGGTGAGTTCCGTTTCCCAGTGCAGTACGTCAGCCGTCCGAACCTCGATTTCCGCGGTTTTGCCGGTACGGTGGCCTCTGGTCAGGTTCAGGTTGGCGATGAGATTGAAGCACTGCCGTCTGGCAAGCGTTCGAAAGTGGCACGTATTGTGACCTTCGACGGCGATCTTGACGTTGCACAAGCCGGTCAGGCAGTAACTCTGACACTGGAAGATGAAATCGACATCAGTCGCGGTGATTTGATTGTGCTGCACAATGCCGAGGTGGAGTCCAGCAACCATCTGCTTGCCGATGTGGTGTGGATGACCGAACAGCCTCTGCAACCGGGGCGTGAATACGACATCAAGCTGGCAGGGAAGAAAACCGTTGGCAGGGTGGAGGCGATCCGCCATCAGTACGACATCAATAATTTGGCGACCCACTCGGCAGCAGAGCTGCCATTGAACGGCATCGGCTTATGTGAGTGGTCACTGACAGAGTCGGTTGCGCTGGACAAATACCTCGATTGTGCAGACACCGGTGGCTTCATCATTATCGACCGTCTGAGCAACGTGACGGTGGGCGCTGGTTTAGTACGTGAGAGCCTGACTCAGGTGTCGCGTCCGGCAGGTGATGTCTCCGCGTTTGAACTCGAACTGAACGCACTGATCCGCAAGCATTTCCCACACTGGGATGCCAAAGATCTGAGCCAATTACTGAAATAACAACAAAAAAGTAAGTCATTACTTCGCTTTAAGGACGAGTTATGTGGGAACAAGGGTTTGTGTTGGCGATCTTGCTGGGCATTATGACCTGCCTGATTGTAACTCGTATTAAACCGAGCTTTATTTTTGCCGGCGCGGCGTTTATCGCCTTTATCGCCGGCATGGTTGAGCTCAATACCTTAGCGTCGAATTTCACTAACTCGTCACTGCTGACTTTGGTGCTGCTGATCCTGGCGTCCTGTGCGCTGGAGAAAACCCGGCTGATCAGCTGGGTCAGCAGCAACATTTCACGCGGCCGGCTGGGTACGGTCGTGGCCAAACTCGGTGTTTCGACCGCACTGCTGTCTTCGTTTACCAACAATACGGCAGTGGTGGTGTCGTTGATTGGCGCGATCAAGCGCAATCAACAGCACGCGCCTTCCAAGCTGCTTATTCCCCTCTCTTACGCGGCGATTTTTGGCGGCACGCTGACGCTGATTGGCACCTCCACTAACCTGATCATTAACAGCTTCGTGGAAGACGCCGGTTTACCCAGCTTGAGCTTTTTCGCGCCAACGCTGATCGGACTGGCGGTGCTGGTAGGCGGAGTGCTAATTCTGGTGCCGCTCAGTTACCTGCTGCCTAGCTACGATGATCACGGTCAGGATGACCTGCCGTATTTCCTTGAAGCGCGGGTGGAAGCCGGCTCGCCCCTAGTGGGACGCAGCATTGCGGAGAACAACCTGCGCGCGCTGCGCAAACTGTTTCTGGCGGAAGTGATCCGAGATGGCCATAGCTTGCCATCGGTCGACCCTGACTTTGTGTTGCAGGCGCGTGACCGGTTGCTGTTCTGTGGCGACGTGGAAAGTGTCGCGACTTTGCAGGAAATTCATGGCCTGACTTTATTTGGCCAGCATCACCTCAATGGCCAGAACTTGGTGGAAGTGGTGGTCAGCTCCTCGTCCAGTATCTGCGATAAAACCCTCAAATCGAGTCATTTCCGTGACCGCTTTGATGCGGTGGTGGTGGCCATTCGCCGCGGCCATGAACGTCTGGAAGGCGGGTTGGGTAACATTCGTCTGACGGCGGGCGACACCCTGGTCCTAGTTCCCGGAAAACGCTTTGATGCGGAGCGCAGTGCTCACCGACGCGAATTTGTTCAGGTCAATGATCTGGACTCCAGCGCACGCCTGGACGCCAACAAATCAACGCTGGTGTTGTTCGGCTTTGCGGCGGTGATCGCGCTGGGTTTGACCAATATAGTACCAATTATCAAAGGTTTGGCGGTATACCTGATTGCCCTGCTGGCACTCGGCATCATCCAAATCAGCGAGCTGAGACGCCGTTTCCCGGTCGATATTGTGGTGATTGTGGGCTCGGCACTGACCATAGCCCAACTGATGATTTCATCTGGTTTGTCGATGCGGATGGGAGAAATGTTCATCCACGCATTCAATGGCTGGGGTGTATTTGGTGCGCTGGTGGCGACTTATCTGATCACCCTGCTGCTCACCGAGCTGGTGACCAACAATGCGGCCGCGGCTCTGGCATTCCCGATAGGCTACAGTATGGCCGTCGGTTATGGCGTCGATCCGATGCCGTTCATTATGGCGGTGTTGTTTGGTGCCAGTGCCAGCTTTATCTCGCCTTACGGCTATCAAACCAATCTGCTGGTGTACAGCGTTGGCAACTACAAATTAACGGATTATGTGCGGATCGGGATCCCGATTTCGATCGTGTATTCGGTGCTGGTGCTGGCATTGATCCCCCATTTTTTCCCGTTCTGACAGCACGGTTTAACAAGGAATATGACTATGACAGCAACGTCCCGACAAGATGAAAACATTGTGTGGCATTCACATGCGGTGGACAAAACCTTTCGCGCCGGGCTGAAACAACAGCAGCCTGCGGTCTTGTGGTTTACCGGTTTGTCCGGTGCCGGCAAGTCGACGGTTGCCGGTGCACTGGAGCAGCGTCTGGCAGAGCTGGGTTACCATACTTATCTGCTTGATGGGGATAATGTGCGCCACGGTTTGTGCAGAGATTTGGGCTTTTCAGAGCAGGATCGCCGCGAAAACATTCGTCGCATTGGTGAGCTATCCAAGCTGATGGCCGACGCGGGGCTGATTGTGCTGTCGGCGTTTATCTCACCGCACCGGGCGGAGCGCCAACTGGTACGTGACATGTTGCCACCAGGCGAATTCCTTGAAGTGTTTGTGAACACCTCATTAGAAGTATGCGAGCAGCGCGATCCCAAAGGGTTGTATAAGAAAGCCCGAGCGGGAGAGATCCGCAATTTTACCGGGATCGATTCCGAGTATCAGCCACCGCTGGAGCCTGAGATCGACTTACCGGCGGGTGAGTTGCCGCTGGAGCAGTTGGTGGATCAGTGTCTCGCTGCGTTGCGCACGCGTCAGATCATCGCCTGATCACACCGTGTGATGCATCTGGCTCTTCACATCGGTGTGCAGCAGGAATTTGTGATTGAGCAGAGCCACCAATTGATCGTAATAGGCCATATTGGGTTTATTGCCCAGTAGCTGACACAACTCGTTGCCGGTCGGGGTAAAGCGGTAGTAGAGCAGACGCACACCTTTGGTGTTGGTCTGCAGCGACAGGTGCTTGCCTTGATAACTGAGCGTCAGTGGCGGTTCTGCTTCGATTTCGCCCGACTCCAGTTCGCTGGCGTGCAGCAACCCAAGTTCAATCAAGACCAGCAGGCTGGAATAGGGTAACTGAAACGTCCCCATGTTGAGGTTCTGGGTAGTGTTGCGCCGACCGAAGCTGAATAATCCGCCTTGCGCTTTGTAGCCCAGCAGCAGTTTTCGGCTGTGATCGCCGCCAAAACTGCACCCCAGCGATGCGGCGCGTTGCAGGATCTGCGCCTCTTTCGGGGTCATGTCATGCAGGATTTTCAATGCTTTCATGGAGGTGGAGCCGGGATTGGTGACTTCCCGCTTCAGCACTTGGGCCCATAAGCGCTGCATTGAGCTGTTGTGGATCTCATGTGCCAGGTCAAAAAAGCGATACAACCAGTCCTGATCCGGCTCGCCAGCGGTTTCGTCTTTGCAGGACACATGCGCCAGCTTAACGATCTGTTCGAGGTTTTTTTGTCGTTGTTCACGACGTTTTCGCTCGCGTACCAGCGCTCGTTCAAGGGCATTTTTTTCCGGCGATTCTTTTTGCAACAGGGCATCCAGGCCATGAGCCTGAGCGATGCTCAGAATCCGATTGGCGCTGTCCTTTATGTAACTGGATTTACGATCGCGTGCATTCGCAGCATGATCATGTTCAATCACTACAGGTTTGCTTGCTTCTGCCATGAGGTGTCCATTCGTCGCCTGAATATTCAAAAATTAAAATTTCCCCCAAACCGGGCAGAGCCGCCATAAAAATTGTTCCGAGCGGTTTGATAAAATTGAGCTACCACAAATGATAATAACTTGTTAAAATTGTTATCGATATTTGTGAGGGGCTTATGAAATATTCAAAAGAGAATAAATTCAAAAAGCACCTGTCCATTGCTTTACTTCTGCTGGTGTATCTGGGCGTGCTGGCTTACCTGTCCCGCTACATCGGCTAGCCGCAATAAACAGGTGGCTTGTCGATATTACATGTCGTCGTATTCTTCGATCGCGCTGCCTTCGATCATATACCCTGTATCCGCCAGCTCCGTGCTCATCGGCACGGTTTTCAGTGTACCTACGACATAAATGACGTCCCAGAGCTGTTGCACCGGGGCGCCTTTGGGGAACTTAACGTAAATGATCTGGTTTGGCGGTGGTGGCGGGACATGAATACAGGCACCGAAGTACGGCACCAACAGAAATTCAGTCACGGTGTTTTCATCACCTTCGAGCGGAATAACAAAGCCGGGAATTTTCACCTGGCTGCCGTTGAGCTCGTTGCGCACGGCGCCGACTTTTGATTGCTGCGCGGCGGCGCCATTATGGTTAACATTGGGCATGCCCACCGAATCGAAATGTTTGCGCTCACTCTGCGGCACCAAATCAATCCAGTCCAGTTTCAGTGCTTCTTCGGTAGCGCCGACCAGCGGGGAAGCCGCAAGCAGCACCATCAGCGCAAGCTGTCGTAATCTACGTGTCATAAGGTCCTCTATATACGGATAGTCATGCCGTCGCTGAGCGACTGACGATAAGCGCGAAACGCCGGAATAAAACCAATCAGCAAGCCCGCCGCCTGTACGCAGGCCAGCAGCCCCCATTCGTACCCGCTGATCCCCGTCAGTTGGATCTGGATCCCGTACTGTTGCTGGATCAGCGGCGAGGCGGCGGCTAATACCGTGTATACCCCGGCAACCCCGACCAGAATACCAGCCAGTGTCAGGCCGGCAGCTTCGCTGATCAACAGGGTAAATACGTGTCGGGGCCTGGCGCCCATCGCACGGAGAATCGCCATTTCCCGCCGTCGCTCATTGAGGCTGGCCAGCAGGCTGCTCAGCATACCAAACAAACCGGCCACCACCACAAATACGGAAATGATCATCAGTGCCTGTTCGGCAACCGACATCATGCCCCATAGCTCTTGCAACGCGACACCGGGCAGAATCGCACTCAAGGGCTCTTTGGGATAGGTGTTGATCTGGCGCTGCAGGGCAAACACTTGGATCCGGGACTGTAAACCGATCAGCATCGCGGTGATCTGTTTGGGCTCAAAGTCCATATTGGCCAGCGTAGCGGCATCTGGTGTTGGGCCTAACTGGGCGCCCGACTCCCAACCAACATGAATGGCTTCAATCGCTTGCAGCGAAACGTGCACGGTTTTGTCGACCGGCGTACCCGTGGGGGCTAGGATACCGACAACATGAAACGGCAGTTTATCGTGACGGCTGAAACCCACGTCGGCGATGCCATGCGCAATAATGATTTCGCTGCCTACCTGATAGCCGAGCTGTTTCGCCACGTCGGCGCCAATCACGGCCTCGAATAAGCCATTGAATTCACGGCCACTGGCAAATCGCAGTGGTTGTTTCTGGCCATAGCGATAGTGCTCAAAGTAGCTGTGGTTGGTGCCCATCACCCGGAAACCTTTATGTGAATCCCCGAGTGAAATGGGGATCGCCCATTTCACGGCCCGATGCTGACTGAATTCCTGATAGCTTTTCCAGTCGATGTTATTGGTGGCGTTACCGATACGAAACACCGAATACAGCAGCAGGTTCACCTGTCCGGAACGCCCGCCGACGATCAGATCGGTGCCGGAGATGGTATTGGCAAAACTGGTTTTGGCCTGAGTTCGGATCCGCTCCACCCCCATCAGCAGAATCACCGAAATCGCCACGGTCATGATGGTCAGTATGGCTGTCATCCGGCGGTTTTTCAGGCTTTTCCAAGCCAGATTCAAGGTCGCGGTCATCAGATTGCTCCCTGGGCCTGATTAAGTTGCAACAGATCGATACTGCGGTTGAACAGCCCTTCCAGTGTTGGGTCATGGCTGACAAAAATCAGCGTGGCACCGGCCTGGGAAGCCTGTTCCAGCAGCAGTGAGATAAAAGCGCTGCGGTTATCATGATCGAGCGCTGAGGTCGGTTCATCCGCGATGATCAGCGCCGGATCACCTATTAGTGCACGCGCGGCGGCCACGCGTTGCTGCTGACCGATACTCAGCTCACTGACGGGTCGTTCCAGCAGTTCAGCGCTCAGGTGCAGGCGTTGCAGCAGCATTGTCGCCGTTTCGACTGGATGACGGCACAGTTGTTTGCGCCGGCGTGAAAACTGGCAGGGCAGTAAGACGTTGTCCAGCACTGAGAGGTAAGGCAACAGGTTAAATTGTTGAAATATGTAGCCGATATGGTCGGCGCGAAAGCGGTCTTTGCTCCGGGAGGTCATGTCAGACAAGCCCTGTCCGAGGATGGTGATCTGGCCTGAGGTCGGGGCGTGAATGCCGGTCAACAGGCCGAGCAGGGTGGATTTACCACAGCCACTCGGGCCTTTGATAAAAACATGCTCGCCCTGCCGGACCGTCAGAGAGGGGATCGCCAATGTCGGCTGCGTTGCGCCGGGCCACTGAAAGCGAACGTCCGTCAACTCGACCACATTCGGCTCCACGATTGTCGTGTGTGTGTTCATATCCGTTTCCGACAAGCAGAGGAGGCCAGTGTGGCTGGCCTCCGGTTGAGTTTTTACAGGGAAAGGGTGCTTTGACCCGGCTTCAGTTGATGTGCGTTCTGTCCTTTGTCCGTCAGCAGGTTCGCCTGAATACTTTGTGTCGACGAAAAATGATTAAACCAATGGACGTCGATCTGGCTGAGCTGACCGATCTGTTGACAGTCATAGCGGTATTCCACACTGAAACTGCCGTGGCCATCATGCTCTTCGTGATGATCGTGATGATCGTGATGATCGTGATGTTCATCGTCGTGTTGATGATCATCATGGTGCTCATGCTCATGCTCATGCTCATGCTCATGCTCATGCTCATGCTCATGCTCATGCTCATGCTCATGCTTATCGTCGTCTGCGAGCAGCGTATTGGTCACCGAGGTGTGTTTGATCTGACACTGAGCGGCGGAGGAGAGCGTCAGCAGTTTATCGGCTTCTGCCAGAATGGCATTGGCTTTGGCCAGTGCAGTTTGTTCGCTATCGCTTTGCGGGGCGTGTTCAAACCCGACCACGTCCGCGCCTGGTGCTGTGATCTCGACCAACAGTTCAGAGCCGTCCTGAGCAATGTTGAATTCAACCTGGCCGTGAACGTGGGCGTCGTGTTGACGGAACCCGTCTTCCGCGGTTGCTTGCGCGGCGCTAAGGGCGAAGCCAATGGCCAGCGCCAGTGAAGTTTTGATTTTCATGATAAGTGTCATCCTTAGTTGAGTTGGCTATCTGTTGTAAAAGGGTGGTTAGGCAGCGTGCGTTGGTGGAGAACGCGCCTGATACACCGGCTGAGTAACAGAATAACGAACCCGATGAAGGACGGGGCTAAAATGGTCTGGCAAAGACGAGTCATGCCAGTGAAATGCGGCAGCATGGAGAGCTTGGCCAACCGATGAAAACAGCTGGCAATCATGGTGTTGGTGGTGTTCTGCGGTGATGTCCAACTGGTGGCTTACCGACGCGAAGCCGAGCCACAAAGTCAGGGCCAGGGCACACAGTACAGCCATGGATCGAGAGCGTTTTGAGTCGCGCAGCACTAGAACAACACCGAAATAACGTAAATGAAGTGTTATGTTATAACAAATAATTACGTCTGTGTCAGGCAAGATTCACCGGTGAGTGTTCCCCACCGGTGGAGCGGGTTACAGGTGACTTTTCACCAGTTCGATCACCTGATTGATGTCAGTCTGATTCAACGCACCTTCTTTAACAAACAGTACGTTACCGCTTTTGTCCTGCACGATAATGGCTGACGACTCTTCTTCCAGTTGCCAGGCGGACGCGACTTTGCCGGATTCATCCAATACGATGGATGACCACGGAAACTCTTTTTTACTGTCCTGCGCGGAGGATTTGACGAAAGAGCCAGTGCCCCAAATCGCGTCGTCCTGGTTGATCACTGTGGTGGTCTGGTAGCTTTGTTCCGGGAACTTGGCGGCCGTGATTGCGGTCATCAAAGGGGCGTTCATCTCTTTGGCGCTGCTGCGTCCGGCGATGGCCTGAATGACGCGGGCTTTACCGGCCAGTCCCTGGCTGTTCCAGGTCTGGTAGCTGACGTCATCACCGCTGAGCAGAATTTCACCGTATTTGTCGACACTGACTTCGGGTACCGGCTGGCCGGTGGCGATGTTGTGTGCTGAGGCAAACAGTGGAGAGCAGGTCAGAAGTAATGCTGTTATTAGTTTGTTTTTCATGGCTTTCTTCCTTGTGAATGTGCCACGAAAGTATATACGCATAACCCGGAGCCAACAAAAAAGTCGCCAAATAGGCGACTTTGGTCACGCTTCACTCAATGAGGGAGGAAAGCACACGCCCGTGCCACCGAGTCCGCAATAGCCATCCGGATTTTTGGCCAAGTACTGCTGGTGGTAGTTTTCCGCGTAGTAGAACGGGCCCGCGGGCTGAATCTCGGTGGTCACGGTTTCACGCTGGTGAACGCTGAGGCTTTGCTGATAAATCTCACGCGACGATTCGGCGCTGGCCTGTTGTGCGGCATTGTAGGTGTAGAGAGCGGAGCGGTACTGAGTGCCGAGATCGTTCCCCTGACGCATCCCTTGGGTGGGATCGTGATTTTCCCAGAAGTGACGCAACAGCGTATTGAGACTGATGACCTGTGGGTCAAACACCACGCGCACGACTTCTGTGTGGCCGGTTTGTCCGGTGCAGACTTCTTCGTAGCTCGGGTTTGGCGTGTAACCCCCGGCATAACCCACCGCGGTAGCGATCACGCCATCCAATTGCCAGAACAGGCGTTCTGCGCCCCAAAAACAGCCCATGCCAATCAGAATTTTCTGATGGCCTGATTCGGGTTCTGCTGTCAAACTAGACTGATTAACATAATGGATATCGTCGATTTGTATCGCTTGTGGCCGCCCTGGCAGAGCGTCTTGCGCAGAAATCAGGGTGTGTTTGTTGAGCATAAGTG
>NZ_WXWP01000071.1:0-32017 GCF_009904765.1 Vibrio sp. V39_P1S14PM300 | reverse complement strand
ATTTAAAATTGGTATTACCAATTACCTGCAAGAGTAGAAGAACAATAAATTATGGCTTATCAAAGGATTCGTCAGCCTAAGCTTTCTGATGTGATTGAACAGGAGTTAGAACGGCTGATTGTGGAAGGAACACTCTCTCCTGGGCAACAACTGCCACCGGAGCGCGAGCTGGCAAAACAGTTCGACGTGTCTCGTCCATCCGTCCGGGAAGCCATTCAACGCCTAGAAGCCAAACGTCTCCTGACCCGTCGTCAGGGCGGTGGCACCTTTGTCAGCGAGAACATTTGGCAGAGCTTTTCAGATCCTCTGCTAAATTTATTGTCTAGCCACTCTGAAACTCAGCTGGATTTACTGGAAACGCGCCACGCGATGGAAGGAATCTCAGCCTATTTCGCAGCATTGCGTGGTACCGAAGAAGATTTTGCGCGTATCCAGCACTGTCTGGAGCGGATCAGTAACGCCCAGTCGAGCAAGAACCTGGAAGATGAAGCGGCGGAAGTCATGCAATTTTTGATTGCCCTGACGGAAGCGGCCCATAACGTGGTGCTGCTGCACATCGTTCGCAGCTTGGCTCCGTTGCTGGAGCAAAATATTCTGCAGAATTTTAAGCTATTACGTCGCCGCCCTGAAGCGGTGGAGAAAGTAAGTAAACACAGAGCTAATATCGTGGATGCGATCGTTGCCGGACAGCCTGAAAAGGCGCGTGAAATGTCTCATTCGCACTTAGCTTACATTGAAGAAACATTGTTGGATCTGACCCGGGAAGAGTCTCGTCGCGAGCGTTCTCTGCGTCGGATGCAACAGGGCAATGACTCATAACGACGATTTGCAAGTTTAATAGATCCAACCAACAGAAGGATAGATCGCCATGTCTGATATGAAGCATGACGTAGATGCACTGGAAACTCAAGAATGGCTAGCCGCCCTTGAGTCAGTAGTACGTGAAGAAGGTCTAGAACGTGCTCAGTTCCTACTAGAGCAAGTTCTGGACAAAGCACGTCTGGACGGTGTTGACATGCCAACTGGAATCACGACGAACTACATCAACACGATTCCAGCAGATCAAGAACCTGCATACCCAGGTGACACTACACTTGAGCGTCGTATTCGTTCCATCATCCGCTGGAACGCAATCATGATCGTTCTGCGTGCATCTAAGAAAGACCTTGAGCTGGGCGGCCACATGGCGTCTTTCCAGTCTTCTGCTGCATTCTACGAAACATGTTTCAACCATTTCTTCCGTGCGCCAAACGAGAAGGATGGTGGCGACCTAGTTTACTACCAAGGTCACATCTCGCCTGGCATCTACGCTCGTGCATTCGTTGAAGGCCGTCTAACTGAAGAGCAGCTAGATAACTTCCGTCAAGAAGTCGATGGTAAAGGTATCCCGTCATACCCACACCCTAAACTGATGCCGGAATTCTGGCAGTTCCCAACCGTATCTATGGGTCTGGGTCCAATCGCTTCTATCTACCAGGCTCGTTTCCTTAAGTACCTAGAAGGCCGTGGCCTGAAAGATACTTCTGAGCAGCGCGTATACGCGTTCCTGGGTGACGGTGAGATGGATGAGCCAGAATCACGTGGTGCTATCTCTTTCGCTGCGCGTGAGAAGCTAGACAACCTGTGTTTCCTAATCAACTGTAACCTTCAGCGTCTAGACGGCCCTGTCATGGGTAACGGTAAGATCATTCAAGAACTTGAAGGTCTGTTCAAAGGTGCTGGCTGGAACGTAGTGAAAGTAATCTGGGGTAACAACTGGGATTCACTACTAGCGAAAGATACCACTGGTAAGCTTCTACAGCTTATGAACGAAACCATCGATGGCGATTACCAAACGTTCAAAGCGAAAGATGGTGCATACGTACGTGAGCACTTCTTCGGTAAGTACCCAGAAACAGCGGCACTCGTTGCTGACATGACTGACGACGAAATCTTCGCACTTAAGCGCGGTGGTCACGAGTCTTCTAAGCTATACGCGGCATACAAAAACGCGGCAGACACTAAAGGCCGTCCAACGGTTATCTTGGCTAAGACGGTTAAAGGTTACGGCATGGGTGATGCGGCTGAAGGTAAGAACATCGCGCACCAAGTTAAGAAGATGGACATGACTCACGTACTACACCTGCGTGATCGTCTAGGCCTACAAGATCTTCTAACTGACGAAGCAGTGAAAGAGCTTCCGTACCTGAAACTTGAAGAAGGTTCAAAAGAGTACGAATACCTACACGCTCGTCGTAAAGCGCTACACGGCTACACGCCTCAGCGTCTACCTAAGTTCACTCAAGAACTAGTGATCCCTGAGCTAGAAGAGTTCAAACCTCTGCTAGAAGAGCAGAAGCGTGACATCTCTTCTACGATGGCATTCGTACGTTCACTGAACGTTCTGCTTAAGAATAAGAACATTGGTCAGAACATTGTTCCTATCATTGCGGACGAAGCACGTACATTCGGTATGGAAGGTCTATTCCGTCAAATCGGTATTTACAACCCGCACGGCCAGACTTACACACCAGAAGACCGTGGCGTGGTTTCTTACTACAAAGAAGCGACTTCAGGTCAGGTTCTGCAAGAAGGTATCAACGAGCTAGGTGCTATGTCTTCATGGGTTGCAGCAGCAACTTCATACTCGACAAACGACCTGCCAATGATTCCGTTCTACATCTACTACTCTATGTTCGGTTTCCAACGTGTTGGCGACATGGCGTGGATGGCAGGTGACCAACAAGCACGAGGTTTCCTGCTGGGTGCAACGGCTGGTCGTACCACTCTGAACGGTGAAGGTCTGCAGCACGAAGATGGTCACTCGCACATCATGGCGGGTACAGTTCCTAACTGTATCTCTTACGATCCGACATTCGCTTACGAAGTAGCGGTCATCATGCAAGACGGTATCCGTCGCATGTACGGTGAGCAAGAGAACGTGTTCTACTACCTAACGCTAATGAACGAGAACTACGCAATGCCAGCAATGCCAGAAGGCGCTGAAGAAGGCATTCGTAAGGGTATCTACAAGCTGGAAACTTACACGGGTTCTAAAGGTAAAGTTCAGCTAATGAGCTCTGGTACTATCATGAACGAAGTACGTAAAGCAGCTCAGATCCTGAGCGATGAGTACGGTGTTGCATCTGACGTTTACTCTGTAACGTCATTCAACGAAGTAACTCGCGACGGTCAAGCGGCAGAGCGTTACAACATGCTACACCCAGAAGCGGAAGCGCAAGTACCATACATTCAAACAGTAATGGGTACTGAGCCAGCTATCGCAGCAACTGACTACATGAAGAACTACGCAGAGCAGGTTCGTGCATTCATCCCTGCTGAATCTTTCAAAGTTCTTGGTACTGATGGCTTCGGTCGCTCAGACAGCCGTGAAAACCTACGTCGTCACTTCGAAGTGAACGCAGGTTACGTAGTCGTAGCAGCGCTAACTGAACTAGCGAAACGTGGCGAAGTTGAGAAGTCTGTAATTGCTGAAGCAATTAAGAAATTCGACATCGACACTGAAAAAACAAACCCGCTATACGCTTAATTAAGAAGGTAGATAAGAAATGGCAATCGAAATTAATGTACCAGACATCGGTGCGGATGAGGTTGAAGTTACTGAGATTCTTGTAAGCGTTGGCGACAAGGTTGAAGAAGAGCAGTCTCTGATCACTGTTGAAGGCGATAAAGCTTCTATGGAAGTGCCTGCTTCTCAAGCGGGTATCGTTAAAGAAATCAAAGTTGCAGAAGGCGACAAGGTTTCTACTGGTTCTCTAATCATGCTATTCGTTGAAGAAAATGTCGAAGCCGAGGGTGCAGCTGAAGCTGCGCCTGCTCCTGCAGCGGAAGCAGCTCCAGCTCCAGCAGCAGCGGCAGAACTGAAAGAAGTTCACGTACCAGATATCGGTGGTGACGAAGTTGAAGTTACTGAAATCATGGTAGCAATCGGCGACAGCATCGAAGAAGAGCAATCTCTGATCACGGTAGAAGGCGACAAAGCTTCTATGGAAGTGCCTGCACCATTCGCAGGTACGCTTAAAGAGATCAAAGTAGCAGCAGGCGATAAAGTATCGACTGGCTCTCTAATCATGGTATTCGAAGTAGCAGGTTCAGGTGCTCCAGCAGCAGCTCCTGCGGCAGTAGAAGCACCAGCGGCAGCAGCTCCAGCAGCATCTGCAGCGAAAGAAGTTAACGTTCCAGATATCGGTGGCGATGAAGTAGAAGTGACTGAAATCATGGTAGCCGTTGGCGATACAGTGGAAGAAGAGCAATCTCTGATCACTGTTGAAGGCGACAAAGCGTCTATGGAAGTGCCGGCACCATTCGCTGGTACGGTTAAAGAAATCAAGATTGCAGCTGGCGACAAAGTGTCTACTGGCTCACTAATCATGATTTTCTCTACAACGGAAGGCGAAGTAGCGGGCGCAGCTCCAGCGGCTCCAGCTCAAGCAGCAGCACCAGCAGCTCCGGCTCCTAAAGCAGAAGCTCCAGCGGCAGCAGCAACAGGCGATTTCAAAGAGAACGACGAGTACGCTCACGCGTCTCCGGTTGTTCGTCGTCTAGCTCGTGAGTTCGGCGTAAACCTTTCCAAGGTTAAAGGCAGCGGTCGTAAGAGCCGTATCCTGAAAGAAGACGTTCAGAACTACGTTAAAGAAGCGCTTAAGCGTCTAGAGTCTGGTGCAGCAGCATCTGGCAAAGGCGACGGTGCCGCTCTTGGTCTACTACCATGGCCAAAAGTGGACTTCAGCAAGTTCGGTGAGACAGAAGTTCAACCGCTATCTCGCATTAAGAAGATTTCTGGTGCTAACCTACACCGTAACTGGGTAATGATCCCGCACGTTACACAGTGGGATAATGCAGACATCACGGCTCTTGAAGCATTCCGTAAAGAGCAAAACGCGATTGAAGCGAAGAAAGACACTGGCATGAAGATCACGCCACTAGTGTTCATCATGAAAGCTGTTGCTAAAGCGCTTGAAGCGTTCCCTGCGTTCAACTCTTCTCTATCAGAAGACGGTGAGAGCCTAATTCTGAAGAAATACGTGAACGTTGGTATCGCGGTAGATACGCCAAACGGTCTGGTTGTTCCTGTATTTAAAGACGTGAACAAGAAAGGCATCTACGAGCTATCTGAAGAGCTAATGGCTGTTTCTAAGAAAGCTCGTGCAGGCAAGCTAACTGCGGCTGACATGCAAGGCGGCTGTTTCACAATCTCGAGCCTGGGCGGCATCGGCGGTACTGCGTTTACGCCAATCGTAAACGCGCCAGAAGTGGGTATCCTGGGTGTGTCTAAGTCAGAGATGAAGCCGGTATGGAATGGTAAAGAGTTCGAACCGCGTCTACAGCTTCCACTGTCTCTATCATACGACCACCGTGTGATCGATGGTGCGGAAGGTGCGCGCTTCATCACTTACCTGAACGGTTGTCTGAGCGATATCCGTCGTCTGGTTCTGTAATAGAATTGGCATCCATCAGAGGCGGCATTAGCCGCCTCTGCTAATAGAAATATCTGACAATTCAGTTAAGAAATCGCTTTTCCAAATTGAATTGTTGTACAGCTCACAGGCTAAATTGATTTACTTTTCACACCATTAACAACTCTGTAAACTGTTGGCGGTCTGAAAAAGCATCTGTTTAAAACGAACCACTCTTAAACATATAAAATCAATACCCCACTCAGCCTGTTAGGGATAATGACTACAAGAGGTCAAAATGAGCAAAGAAATTAAAGCCCAGGTAGTAGTACTTGGTGCCGGTCCTGCTGGTTACTCCGCTGCTTTCCGTTGTGCAGACCTAGGTCTGGACACTGTTCTTATCGAGCGTTACAGCACTCTTGGTGGTGTGTGTCTAAACGTGGGTTGTATCCCATCTAAAGCACTGCTTCACGTAGCAAAAGTTATTGAAGAAGCAAAAGCACTTGCTGATCACGGCATCGTATTTGGTGAACCTCAGACTGACATCGATAAAGTTCGTCTGTGGAAAGAAAAAGTAATTAACCAACTGACTGGCGGTCTTGGCGGCATGGCTAAGATGCGTAAAGTGAATGTGGTTAACGGCTTCGGTAAATTTACTGGTCCTAACACGATTGAAGTGGAAGGTGAAGACGGTAAGACGGTCGTCAACTTTGACAACGCGATTGTCGCGGCGGGTTCTCGTCCAATCAAACTGCCATTTATCCCGCATGAAGACCCACGTATCTGGGACTCTACGGATGCACTTGAGCTGAAAGAAGTACCAGGAAAACTGCTGATCATGGGCGGTGGTATCATCGGTCTGGAAATGGGCACGGTTTACCACTCTCTGGGTTCACAGATTGATGTGGTCGAAATGTTCGATCAGGTGATTCCTGCCGCGGATAAAGACATCGTTAAGGTGTACACCAAGCGCATCAAAGACAAGTTTAACCTGATGCTGGAAACCAAAGTAACCGCAGTTGAAGCGAAAGAAGACGGTATCTACGTTTCCATGGAAGGCAAGAAAGCGCCAGCTGAAGCCGAGCGTTACGATGCTGTTCTGGTTGCTATTGGCCGTGTACCTAACGGTAAACTGCTGGACGCGGAAAAAGCGGGTCTGGAAGTGGACGAGCGTGGCTTCATCAATGTTGATAAGCAAATGCGCACTAACGTACCACATATCTTTGCTATCGGTGATATCGTGGGTCAGCCAATGCTGGCGCACAAAGGTGTGCACGAAGGCCACGTAGCGGCCGAAGTGATTGCAGGTAAGAAACACTACTTCGATCCTAAAGTGATTCCTTCAATTGCGTACACTGAGCCAGAAGTCGCATGGGTAGGTAAGACTGAGAAAGAAGCGAAAGCGGAAGGCATCAACTACGAAACGGCGACTTTCCCGTGGGCAGCGTCTGGCCGTGCTATCGCCTCTGATTGTGCTGATGGTATGACTAAGCTGATCTTCGATAAAGACACCCACCGTGTGATCGGTGGTGCTATCGTCGGTACAAATGGCGGTGAACTGCTGGGTGAAATCGGTCTGGCGATTGAAATGGGCTGTGATGCCGAAGACATCGCTCTGACGATCCACGCTCACCCGACTCTGCATGAGTCAGTGGGTCTGGCAGCGGAAGTCTTTGAAGGTACGATCACTGACCTGCCAAACGCAAAAGCGAAGAAGAAAAAATAATTCGCTGAGCCACTAGCAAAAAAACCGCTGACGAGTCAGCGGTTTTTTTATATCTGTTGATTAACAAGCTCTGAGCGCCGGGCAACAAAAAAGGCCGTGAATATCACGACCTTTACCGCTTGGGTTACCCGTTTACTGATGCTTGTAAATGCACAGCATATCCAGATAACTCTGAACCAGTTTTTCCAGCTCATCTTTGTTCTTGGCACGGTTAGCCTGAACAAACAGTGAGTAGCAGATACCCTGGAACAGGTTTGCTAGATCTTCCGGACTGTGTTGATCACAGACTTCACCACGCTCGATCGCCTTAGCGAACATGTTCTGAACCAGTAGCTGGTTGGTGCGGTTAGACGACACAAACAGCGGCCAGACTTCATCACGGGTGGATGCGCTCCATTCGAACCAGACTTTCAGCCAATGACAATCTTCAGCAACCAGAGTGATCATCGATGTGGTCAGATTACGAAGGTTTTCTTTGGCGTGAATATCCAGATCGATATTTTCGGTCAGGAAGTTGGAGAACTGACGTACGACGTGAGTAAGAACGTCGTCTACCAGATCTTCACGGGTTGGGAAGTAGTTGAATACCGTTGCGACTGAAACCTGTGCGATTTCAGCGATGTCCGCGTGGCCGCCGCGACCAATCCCGCGTCGGGCGAAAACCTCAAGGGCGATTTCCATCAGTTGAAGTTTACGCTTTTGCGGCGATAAGCGCGTACGCGGTCTTTTCGCTATAGAATCCATATTGTTATCCTTGCCAATTGAGTTGTAGTGTGGGCTTATGCCCTATTGTTTATTTTATAATTTGCTTACAGCTCAATGAGTGTACTGGTGCATATCTCATAGGTCAATGATTTGTGATGAATTAGTAACCAAGATAGCGAAAAATGTGCAGACCTATTCACTTCATCGTGCAAGTTTGCCGATTTTGGCGAATCATTTAACTAACTTGCGCAGGGATGATAAGATACGCGCCAAGTCAATTCAGCAGTGGAATCGTTTGCGTTACGACACTGCGACCACCCGAAGAAACGAGATTGGTATGAAACACACAGTTGAAGTCATGATCTCTGAGCAGGAAGTTCAGGATCGCGTTCGTCAGTTAGGCAAGGAAATCACCGAATTCTACAACGGCAGTGAGGATCTGGTTCTGGTTGGTTTGCTCCGTGGCTCGTTTGTCTTTATGGCTGACCTTGCTCGCGCGATTGAACTGACGCATCAGGTCGACTTTATGACGGCCTCAAGCTATGGCAACGCGATGGAGAGCACGCGTGACGTTCGTATCCTGAAAGACCTGGATGATGACATCAAAGGGAAAGATATTCTGCTGGTGGAAGACATCATCGATACGGGCAACACGCTTAATAAGGTCAAAGAGATTCTGTCTCTTCGCGAGCCAAACTCGATTCAGATCTGTACGCTGCTGGATAAGCCATCCCGTCGCGAAGTCAACGTGGACGTGAAATGGATTGGTTTTGAAATTCCGGATGAGTTTGTCGTAGGGGTTGGGATTGATTACGCCCAGAAATACCGTCATTTGCCTTACATCGGCAAAGTGGTGCCTCAGGAATAAAAAAATGCCCGTCTCAGACGGGCATTTTTTATAGCCAAACTCAGGCCTTAACGACACAAAAGTTTGTGCTCTGGGTTCAAAATGGTTTCCATGGCTTTCTGGTAAGACGCTTCGATCGCCTCACGTGAGCTGGAGCGCACGCCCAGATATTCGAGTTTACCGTCGCCAATTCCGTACACCACGCCGTGGATTTCCACGTCCTGCCCGCGTTCCCAGGCATTCTGCATGATGGTGGAATTACCAAGATTGTTCACTTGTTCCGCGACGTTGATTTCGCCGAGCTTGTCAGCCCGATCTTCCGCCGGCATGGCGTCAAGGTATTCACGGTGTTTGAAGTACAGATCGCGAATGTGCAGCAGCCAGTTGTTGATCAATCCCAGCTGCGGGTTGTCGATCGCTGCATTCACCCCACCACAGCCATAGTGGCCGCACACGATAATGTGTTTGACTTTGAGCACGTCGACCGCGTACTGCACCACGGACAGACAGTTGAGATCGGTATGAATGACCTGGTTCGCCACGTTACGGTGAACAAACAGTTCGCCGGAATACAAACCCGTCAGGCGTTCAGCCGGGACGCGGCTGTCAGAACATCCTATCCACAAGAAGTCCGGCTTTTGTCCTTCGGCGAGTTGGGTAAAGTACTCCGGGCGCTCTGATTTAATCGATTCAGACCACTTGGAGTTGTTTTCAAAAAGCTGTTTAATTTCCGGCATCTTAACACTTCCCTAAAAATCTGTTTCCAATATACACAATGTTACAATTTCAGGCTCGAAAAAATTCGGTCAATTCCGACTCCTCTGACGTCTTACATGGCTGAAATATCATATTCTTACGCACTAAGATAACTATCAGTTATAAGTCAATACCACTCTGATCTAGATAAACGGCTGCATCTTCTGCGCCGCTTTGTTAGCGTATTGCGATTTTTTCTTTTCCTCTGGGAGTTTAGTCGTGTTTGGAAGTCGATTTGAGGATATGAACATTAAAGGTGATCTGTTTGGTGGTGTTACCACCGCGATCATTTCCCTGCCGCTGGCTCTGGCTTTTGGGGTGGCCTCAGGAGCCGGGGCGGAAGCCGGTCTGTGGGGGGCCATTATGGTGGGGCTGTTTGCGTCATTGTTTGGGGGCTCATCAACGCTGATTTCAGAGCCTACCGGGCCAATGACGGTGATCATGACCGCGGTGCTGACCAGCATGGTGGCACGCTATCCGGAATCCGGGATGGCGATGACATTCACTGTGGTGATGATGGCCGGCGCTTTTCAGATCCTGCTCGGAACGCTCAAGCTGGGTAAGTACGTCACCTTGATGCCATACAGCGTGATTTCCGGCTTTATGTCGGGTATCGGGGTCATACTTGTTATCCTGCAACTGTCGCCGCTGCTTGGGCAGGCAGCGCCCGCCGGCGGGGTGATGGGAACCTTGTCGGCGTTGCCAGAGATTGTCGCCAATATGAAGTTCAGTGAGTTGTTTCTGGGCGTGCTGACACTCGCTATTTTGTTTTTCTTTCCGCCGAAATACCGCCGCTATGTACCAGCTCAGCTGGTCGCACTGGTGGCCGTGACGCTATTGTCGGTGGTGGTGTTTGACAGCGATGCGATTCGTCGTATTGGAGAGATCCCCAGCGGGTTGCCTTCGCTCGTGATCCCGACCATTGATGCCTCAACATTTACCACCATGGTGATTGACGCGCTGGTGCTCGGTACACTCGGATGCATTGATACCCTGTTGACGGCGGTGATCGGTGACTCACTGACACGCAAAGAGCACGACTCAGACAAAGAGCTGCGAGGTCAGGGGCTGGCCAATATGATCTCTGGTCTGTTTGGCGCGCTGCCGGGGGCGGGCGCAACCATGGGCACAGTGACCAATATTCAGGTGGGCGCGCGTTCGCCTCTCTCTGGCGTGGTGCGGGCGTTGGTATTGGCGCTGGTGGTGTTGGTGGCTGGCGGGTTAACCGAACCGATCCCGATGGCCGTTTTGGCGGGCATCGCAGTGTATGTTGGTTTCAATATCCTCGACTGGAGCTTTATTCAACGGGCGCACCGGGTGAGTGTTCAGGGGATGGCGATCATGTACGGCGTTATGCTGCTGACGGTATTCGTCGATCTGATTGCCGCTGTTGGTCTGGGCGTGTTTATTTCCAATATCCTCATCATTGAGCGCCTGAGCCGTGAACAGGCACGTCAGGTGAAAGCAATCAGTGATGCCGATGACGATGATGTGCCACTGACGGACAGCGAGCGGGCGCTGCTGGACAGAGCCAACGGAAAAGTGCTGTTTTTCTACCTGTCCGGGCCGATGATTTTCAGTGTCTCCAAAGCGATTTCTCGTCAACATGCCAGCATTGCCGATTATGACGCGATGATCCTCGATCTGACCGATGTGCCCATGATCGACGTGACCGTCGGATTGGCGCTGGAAAATGCGATCAAAGATGCTCAGGACGCAGATTGTGAGGTGTATTTGTTGTGCCCGAATGAGCAGACGCGTCAGCAACTGGAAAAGTTCCATGTTCTGGAACTGGTATCAGCCGACAACACCTATAAGTTCCGTTATGAAGCGCTCAAAGCGGTGGTGAAGAAAAATGATCTGACTGAACGGAGTGGGCAGGATGAATTAACTGCGGTGAACGGAGTGTAATGTCGCGTTCTGGTCGCAAACGGTAGGGAAAGCACGCTGATTCTCAGCGTGCTTTTTTGTGTCAATAAATAATTAAAATCTAATATAGCCTTGAAAAGTGACGCATTTGTCATCATTTGTAACACGTTAATGATCAATACAGCGATACCCAGTTATGTACGCATTGGAAATAGAACACCTTCGCAAGACCTATGCAGGGGGCTTTGAGGCGCTTAAAGGCATCAGTTTGACGGTCGAAAAAGGCGACTTTTACGCCTTGCTCGGCCCCAATGGTGCTGGCAAGTCGACCAGCATAGGCATCATCTCTTCGTTGGTAAACAAAACCGCCGGTAAAGTGCGAGTATTTGGTTACGACATCGATACCGATCTGGAACTGGCCAAACAGAACCTCGGGCTGGTGCCGCAGGAATTCAATTTCAATCAGTTTGAAACCGTTGAACAGATCGTCTTGCAGCAGGCTGGCTACTACGGGGTGCCCAAAGCGGTGGCGAAACAGCGCGCCGAGACATACCTGTCCAAGCTTGATCTGTGGGAGAAACGCAATGAACGGGCACGCAATCTGTCGGGCGGAATGAAGCGCCGGCTGATGATTGCACGGGCGCTGATGCATGAGCCGCAACTGCTGATCCTCGATGAACCGACCGCGGGTGTGGATATTGAGCTGCGCCGCTCGATGTGGGAGTTCCTCAAAGAGATCAACGCCGAGCAGGGCATCACCATCATCCTGACCACCCACTATCTGGAAGAAGCGGAAATGCTGTGTCGGCATATCGGTATCATCAACCGTGGGGAGCTGATCGAAAACACCACCATGAAAGACTTGCTCAGCAAACTGCATGTGGAAACGTTCATTCTCGATCTGGAACCGGGCAGTGACGTGCCGTCATTAGAGGGGGTAAACAGCCAGTTTATGGTGAATGGTTCACTGGAAATTGAACTGGATAAAGCGCAGGGGCTGAATCCGATTTTCAGCCAGCTCAGCGAGCATGGGGTCAAGGTTCTGTCTATGCGCAACAAAGCCAACCGACTGGAAGAGCTGTTTGTCAGTATCGTCCGTGAACAGAGTGGAGCTCAGTAACATGTACCGTTTGTATTGGACTGCGTTTTGCAGTCTGCTGACCAAAGAGATCAACCGTTTTACCCGTATCTGGGTACAGACGCTGGTGCCGCCAGCGATCACCATGACGCTTTACTTTATTATTTTCGGCAGCCTGATTGGTTCGCGAATCGGCGAAATGAACGGCTTCAGTTACATGGAGTACATTGTGCCGGGCCTAATCATGATGTCGGTGATCACCAACTCGTACTCTAATGTGGCGTCGTCGTTTTTCAGTGCCAAGTTTCAGCGCAATATTGAAGAGCTGCTGGTGGCTCCGGTGCCAAACTACGTGATTATTCTCGGCTTTGTGATGGGCGGCGTGGTGCGTGGCTTACTGGTCGGGGCAATCGTGACGTTTGTGTCACTGTTTTTTGTCGATTTGCAGGTTGAACACTGGGGCATCATCATTGCCACTGTGTTTATGACTTCGGTGGTGTTTGCTCTGGGTGGGTTGATCAACGCTGTGTACGCCAAAACCTTTGATGACATCTCAATCATCCCCACGTTTATTCTGACGCCGCTGACCTATCTGGGCGGGGTATTTTACTCCATTAGTCTCTTACCGGAATTCTGGCAGGGTGTGTCGAAAATCAACCCGATAGTCTACATGGTCAACGCTTTCCGTTATGGCTTTTTGGGAGTGTCGGATGTCGGTATTGTTACCTCATTTGGGGTGCTGGGGCTGTTTGTGATTGCCTTGTACGCATTAGCGCACTATTTGGTGACCCGTGGCATTGGCCTGCGCAGCTAATCATAGGACGCAACAAAAAAGGTCGACCTCGGGTCGACCTTTTTCATGGGCGGATGGGGTGGGGGGGGGGAGTTATTCCTGCTCGGAACTGGCCTCACTGGCTTCTTCTTTGTTTTCTACTGCCAGATCAATCACGGCATTGTCAATCAAACGGGCTTTCCCCAGATAAGCTGACATCAGGATCACGGCCTGAGTGGAGTCGGCATTGATCACTTGCAGAGTGCGCGCATCGCGGATAAAGATTTCATCCGGCTGCAAATCGGCCGCGCGCAGTTGATCGTTGGCATCTTCAATGATCGAGGCATAATCGTCACGACCACCGCGCACTGCACTGCTGATCCAACGCATAGTACGGGCCAGAACCGGCGCACGCTGACGCTCATCGATGGTCAGTAGGTTGTTGCGTGAACTCATGGCCAGACCGTCCATTTCACGAACCGTTGCGACACCGACGATGTCAATGTCCATCGCCAGATCGTCCACCATTTGACGAATCACCGCCAACTGCTGGAAGTCTTTTTCCCCAAAACAGGCCACATCCGGCTGGACGATATTGAACAGTTTGGTGACGATGGTTGCTACGCCCCGGAAGTGGCCCGGACGGGAGGCGCCTTCCAGCATATGCGACAGGCCAGGAACTTCCACATAGGTCTGTTTATCTAGGCCATGTGGGTAGATGATCTCTGGAGTTGGGGTGAACACCAGCTCAACCCCTTCGGCGTTGAGCTTGCTGAGATCGTCATCCAGGGTCCGAGGATAATTGTTGAGATCCTCAGCCCGGTCAAATTGCATCGGATTAACAAAAATGCTGACCACAACGATGTCGGCGTGTTCACGTGCTTGGCGCACCAGCGTCAGGTGACCTTCGTGCAGGTTACCCATCGTCGGAACGAACGCGATTTTTCGACCTTCGCGCTTATACTGTTTGATCTGCTCACGCAGGCCAGTTACTTCAGCAAAAGTTTGCATTATCTGATCCTCTAGGCAATCGTATGGGCGTCATCAGGGAACGCGCCACTTTGCACATCTGCGATATATTTGGCAATCGCTGAGCGAATATCGCCCGTTTCTTTCAGGAAGTCTTTTGAAAACTTCGGCATGTAGTTGGCCGAGATACCGAGCATGTCATGCATCACCAGGATCTGACCGTCGGTGACATTACCGGCACCAATACCGATGACCGGAATGTCCAGTGCTTGGGTAATGCGTTCTGCCAATGCGGCCGGAACGCATTCTAAGACGATCAACTGCGTGCCTGCTTGTTGCAGTGCCAGCGCATCACTGACCATGCGGTCGGCGTTTTCCTGATCACGCCCCTGAACTTTGTAACCACCAAAGATGTTGACCGCTTGTGGGGTGAGTCCTAGGTGAGCACACACCGGTACTGAGCGCTCGGCCAGCATACGGATGGTGTCGACCAGCCAGGCACCGCCTTCAATTTTTACCATGTTTGCGCCTGCCTGCATTATCTTGGCGGCATTCTCGCACGCCTGTTCTGGAGTGGCGTAACTCATGAATGGCATATCGGCCATCAGTAGACAGTTCGGGCTACCGGCACGCACACAGCGAGTGTGGTAGGCAATTTCATCAACCGTTACCGGTAGTGTGTCCGGGCGGCCCTGCAGCACCATGCCAAGAGAGTCGCCCACCAGCAAAACGGGCATATCCTGGCTTTCGAACAGTTGGGCGAAACTCGCATCATACGCGGTAGAAGTTGCAAATTTACGACCTTCCTGTTTCCATTTCATCAGGTCGTTTATGGTAATTTTTTTCATGGATTGTCCTTACTAGGAGTTGGCTAGGAGCGCCAAATACTGAGCCCATTGCGCGCGACTTGTTGTAGCAGGTCGGACAGCTCAGTCCCATCAGGGAGTTGTAAACTTGGTGCGATCTCGGCAAGCGGATAGAGCACGAATTCGCGCTCTTTCATTCCGTAGTGTGGAATGATGAGACGCTCGGAGTCGATCACCTCATTGCCGTAAAGCAAAATATCGAGATCTAAGGTTCTTGGGCCCCAGCGTTCGTCTTTACGGACACGCCCTTGTTCCTGCTCAATCGCTTGGGTGCAATCGAGCAGTTCTAAGGGGGTTAATTCGGTTTTTATCGCCACAACAGCGTTAATGTAATCCGGTTGATCCTGCGGGCCCATCGGGCTGCTGCTGTACAGCTGCGACGCCTGGATAAACGCCGAACGTGGCAACTGAGCCAGCGCCTCGATCGCCTGCCGGGCCTGAGTCACCGGATCCGCCAGATTACTGCCTATGGCAATGTATGCCGTGATCATGAGCTTGCTTTGCTCTTTTTCTTACGAGGACTGCGACGGCGGCGGGAGCCGGACTTTTTACCACCGGCAGGCGTCGCGCTGTCTAAGTCGGCGACCATAGCCTGACGCATGTTGCGGCCGGCATTTTGGAAAGTTTCCCACCAATTAGCAAGCTCTTTGGTGTCTCCCCCCTCAATTTCACCGCGCATTTCAAGAAAATCGAACCCGGCTCTGAATTTATTCAGCTCCATCAGGCGGAATGCTCGTTTTCCATTGCGGCGTGGCAGGCGCAGTTGCAACTGCCAGATTTCACGGATGGTCGCAGTGTGACGACGCGGGATGGCAATGGTGCGCACCTGATCATCTAAAATCTGGTTGCTGGCTTCCATGACGGCGTCATAGTCGTTCATATTGCGCTCAGCCATCAGCTTGTCCGCCAGAGACAGCAATGGGTACCACAACATGGCCGCAAACATAAAGGCCGGATTAATCCGTTTGCCTTCTTCCATGCGCTGATCGGTGGAGTCCAGAACCTGATCCAACATCTGCTCCGTTGGTGAGGAGTAATCGTCGGTAAAGTGTTCGGAAATGGTCGGGAACAACTGCTGGAATAGGTTGTATTCGCGCAGCAGGTAATAGGTTTCCAGACCATGGCCTGATTGCAGCAGTTTGAGCGACTCTTCGTACAGACGCGCAGATGGAATCTCGCGCAGCAGGTGCGCCAGTTCCTCAATCGGGGCCGCCGTGTCTTCCTCAATATCGAAATCCAGTTTGGCGGCAAAACGAATCGCACGCAGCATTCGGACCGGATCTTCGCGGTAGCGGGTCTGCGGATCGCCAATCAGACGGACCAGCTTGTCATTGAGATCTTCGGCGCCACCGGCGTAGTCGTGAATCGAGTAATCACGGATGTTGTAGTACATCGCGTTGATGGTGAAATCGCGTCGTTCGGCGTCTTCATCAATGCTGCCGTAGACGTTATCACGCAACAGCATCCCTTCTTTCGATTGCTGGGAGACGTTTTTGCTCGGTTCCTGATGGTGGCCACGGAAAGTCGCCACTTCAATGATGTCGCGGCCAAACATGATGTGTGCCAAACGGAAACGGCGGCCGATCAGACGGCAGTTGCGGAACAACTGGCGGATCTGCTCCGGCGTCGCATTGGTGGCGATGTCGAAATCTTTCGGCGTCGCGCCGAGCAACAAATCACGAACACCGCCGCCGACCAAATAGGCATCAAAGCCTGCACCATTGAGACGATACAGAACTTTCAGCGCGTTATCGCTGATTTGTTTGCGTGAAATATTGTGCTCTTCACGCGTAATCACGTTGAGCGCGAGTTGTGTTATCACGCGCGGAGCACGTGTTGTGTTGTCATCTATATTCATGTGCATCTGGCAATAATCAGTTAAGCCAACCCTGATATTGGCCCGTTTCAGCAAAAATTTGCCGCTAATAATAGCTTAAGGGGCGTCGTTTGAGAATCTTGGTGTGATCTCGATCGAATCAGGTAGTTGGCTAATGTGCCAATTATCAACGCCCCAAGCGATGATTTCTTCGATAGAACACGCGTTTATGTGATCCGTCAGCCTAAAGCCAAGAAATTGCATCGCATTGAGCAAGGTGGGTTTTGGGTTCATGACATCGATGGCGGTCGCGTGATTTTGCTTCGACAGCTTGTTTCCGTTGTCATCCATGGCCAGCGGCAGGTGCAGGTAACGGACCGGCGGCTGGTTGAGGGTTTTATAAAGACAGATCTGGCGTCCGGTCGGTTCTATCAGATCCGCACCACGCACCACTTCCGTAACCCCCTGATCGATGTCGTCTAATACTACCGCAAGGTTGTAAGCAAATAAGCCATCACGACGTTTTATAATAAAATCTTCATCTGCCAATGCCAGCGGAATGGCGATTCGGCCGTGTTTCTGATCGTGAAACTCGGTGACGGAATGCGCGACGTGCAGCCGAACGGCGTAGGGCCCGCTGTCACGCAACCCCAGCTCACGGCATGTGCCGGGGTAATAGCCTCCGGCCGCTTTGATCTGTTTACGGGTGCACTGGCAATAATAGGCCTGGCCGCTTTGCAGCCACTGGTCAATCTGATTCTGGTATAAGTGGTGACGCTGGCTCTGGTATACCACATCACCATCCCAGTGCAATCCGTATGCCTCCAACGCCGACAGGATCAGGCTGGCTGCTCCCGGCATTTCTCGCGGTGGGTCTAAGTCTTCGATTCTGACTAACCACCGGCCCTGCTGGGCTTTGGCCTGGAAGTAGCTGCCCAGTGCAGCCACCAGGGAGCCGAAGTGAAGCGGACCGGACGGTGACGGAGCAAATCGGCCTACATACTGCATCTCAATCACTCTGTGGGTAGTAAAAGCAAAAAGGGAGCATAGCGCTCCCTTTGGTAATTCAGTGCCTGGTGATTAACCTTGCATCTGCTTTTCTTTGATTTCTGCAAGTGTTTTACAGTCAATACAAAGATCAGCAGTGGGACGAGCTTCAAGACGACGGATGCCGATCTCGACACCACAAGATTCACAGAAGCCAAACTCATCATCCTGAATCTTATTCAGCGTTTTCTCGATCTTTTTGATCAGACGACGCTCGCGGTCACGGTTACGCAGCTCTAGGCTGAACTCTTCTTCCTGAGAAGCACGGTCAACGGGATCCGGGAAATTTGCCGCTTCGTCCTGCATGTGGTGAACGGTGCGATCAACTTCTACCCTGAGCTGGTTCCGCCAGGCTTCTAAGATCTTTGTAAAATGAGCCATTTGCTCAGGTGACATGTACTCTTCACCCGGCTTTTCCTGATACGGCTCAACACCTGCAATGGCTAGGATGCCTAGCGCTTTTTTCTTCGATTCTGGCATGCAGCATCTCCTACTAACACCTAGTCAACTGCGATAACAGTTAATTTAAGGCGGGTATCTATAGCAAAAACAAACTGGGGAGGCAAATCCTGAATTGCAAACTTATCGTCAATGTGAAGGCGACATCATTTTTCAGTCAATTTGAATAAAATCGATCGCCTTGATCAGCTTGATTTCGTGCTCGGAAAGCTGCGCCTTGTAGCACAACACTTCCACTCCCTGTTCCTGAGCTTTTTTCAGTAAAAGTGAATAGTTTGCGTCTATATGGAGGGCTGGCGAAACTTTTTCAATCCCTGAATGCAAAACAGTGAACAAAAGTACTGCCCGTTGCCCATTATTGGCCATTTCTGTGAGCTCTCTCAGATGTTTCTGTCCGCGAGTAGTCACTGCGTCCGGGAAGTAACCTTGACCGTCTTCACCCAAAAGCGTGACACTTTTCACTTCTATATAGCACGAAGGTTGGGTCTCTGATTTGAGCAGGACATCAATTCGGCTATTTTCCTGACCGTATTTCACTTCGGTCAGCAGTTGATCATAGCCCAATAATTCAACGATGGTACCGTCTTGAATCGCTTCGACCGCCAGTTGATTTGCCCGCGCGGTGTTGATGCAGATTCGGTGGCCATCCTGTGTGTCACTCAACTCCCAGCTGTTTGGGTACTTACGCTTTGGGTTGTCTGAGGTGGAATACCACACCATGTTGCCAGGTTCGGCACAGCCGGTCATGGCGCCGGTGTTGGCACAGTGAATCGTACGCACACTGCCGTCCGGTAGTTCGATATCGGTCAGAAAGCGTTTGTAGCGTTTAAGCAGGGTGGCGGACTGGAATGGGGGATTGAACTGCATTTTTCTACTGGTTTTATGTACAATGTTGCCGCCATTTAAGCACAAGGACTGAACATTGTCACAATTGCCGATTCATGCCGTGATGCCACAACTGCTCTCTGCGGTGCGTGAACACACGCAAGTGATCCTCAAAGCCGCGCCGGGGGCTGGTAAGTCGACCGCCTTCCCACTTGAACTGCTGCGTCAGCAGATGGTGGCGGGCAAAATCATCATGCTGGAGCCACGCCGTCTGGCGGCGCGCAATATTGCCGCCTATCTGGCACGTCAACTCGGTGAGCGCGTCGGCCAGACGGTCGGCTACCGGATGCGCGGCGAGAACAAAACCAGCAGTGCAACCCGCCTTGAGATTGTAACGGAAGGCGTGATGACCCGGATGATTCAGTCTGATCCGGAACTCAATGGGGTCGCAATGCTGATATTTGATGAGTTTCATGAACGCAGCATTCATGCCGATACGGCGCTGGCACTGAGCCTGGAAGTCCAGGAGGCGTTGCGTGATGATCTGAGCATTGTGGTGATGTCCGCCACGCTAGACAGTCAGGCGATGACGGCGTTACTGCCACAGGCGGCCTACATAGAATCGCAGGGGCGGACATATCCCATCGACTACCGTTATCAGCCAGTTCGGCACCATGAGCCACTATTACCTGCAATGGCCCGTCAGATCCGAGCTTTGCTCGACAGTGAGTCAGGGTCGATGCTGGTGTTCTTGCCCGGAGTCGCGGCGATACGGCACTTGACCGAGCTGTTGGACGGTGTACCGGCGCGCATCTGCCCGTTGTACGGTCAGCTAACGGCGTCCGAGCAGCAACAAGCGATCGCGCCGTCAGCGTCGGGGGAGCGCAAAGTGGTTCTGGCCACCAATATTGCCGAAACGTCACTGACCATCGAAGGTATCCGGCTGGTGGTTGATTCTGGTTTAGAGCGGGTGGCGCGCTTTGATTTGCGCACTGGCATTACCCGCCTCGAGCAGGTTCGTATTGCCCAGTCTTCCGCGGCGCAACGTGCCGGCCGGGCCGGACGTTTAGAGCCGGGTTGTTGTGTGAGAATGTACAGTGAGAGTCAGCTGAATCAGCAACCTGTGGTACCTGAGGCGGAGATCCTGCATGCGGATCTGTCGTCTCTGGCGATGGAACTGTCGCGGTGGGGCTGTAGTGACGTTGGTGAGCTCAAGTGGCTGGATGTACCGCCGGACAGCGCGTTGCATCAGGCTCGTGCACTGCTGCAATCGCTCGGGATGCTGGACGGGGCCCTGCAACTGACGTCATTAGGGCGCCGGGCACATCAGTTGGGTGTGGAACCCCGCATGGCGGCGGCACTGCTGCATGCGCAAGCGAAACAGGCGAAGTGGTTACACACTGCGTTTGCCATGGTCGCCCTGTTAGAAGATCCGGAGCGCAATGTGACGGATCTCCAGCACAGTTTGCATCGACTGCATCGCGGTCAGCATGCTCGCCAGTCTATGGTATTGCAGCGTGCCCGTACGCTGGCCGAGCGGCTAGGCAGTACGTTTGAACTGGGCGGCGTGGAGGAAACTCTGCTGGCTCAGGTGGCGGCGACCGCATTTCCGGATCGGGTCGCGCAAAGACGGCGTGATACCAGCCGCTATACACTTGCCAATGGCCATGGTGCAGAGCTGCGCGACGACGACCCTTTGGCCCGTCACGACTGGCTGGTGGTGATCGACCTGATGCGCGGTCAGAGCAGTACCAGTCAGATTTTTCTTGCCCTCGGAGCCGATATCATCGCGCTTGAGCAGCATCTGCCGGCGTTATTTAGTGAGCATGAGCAGGTGGAATGGGATGAGACGCGCGGTCGTCTGAGTGCCCAGGCTCAGACGAAGCTGGGCTCGCTGGTTGTGCGCACCCGTGAACTGACCCAGCCTGGCGCGGAAAAAATGACCGAAGCTTTACTTAACTATGTTCGTCGCCACGGCCTTTCGGTATTAAATTGGACCGCCGAAGCCGAATCACTGTTGGCACGGGCCCGCTGCGCGGCTGAGTGGCTGCCGGAAGAGGCGTGGCCAGAGATGGATGAGGCGACATTATTGGCAGAGTTGGAGGCATGGCTTGAGCCCTACATGCAGGGTATCGCGTCACTAAAACAGTTGGCTTCACTACCGGTTTCATCTGCGCTGCAGGCGCGGCTGGGCTGGCCGCTCAATCAGCAGATTGATGAGTGGTTGCCGACGCACTGGTGTCTGCCGACCGGCAGTCACAAAGCGCTGCATTATCAACCTGGCCAGGCGCCGATGTTGTCCGTGCGGATGCAGGAAGTGTTCGGAGAACAGGACTCGCCCACGGTGGCCAAAGGACGTCAGCGAGTGGTGCTGGAACTGCTGTCACCGGCGCAACGTCCTTTACAACTGACCTCCGATCTGGCTGGCTTCTGGGCTGGCACATACAAGGAAGTCCAGAAAGAAATGAAGGGTCGCTACCCGAAACACGTCTGGCCGGATGATCCGGCGAGCCATGTAGCGACAACCAAAACCAAACGACAATTGAATTCATGACGACGAAGAAAACACCGGCTGCGAAAAAGCGCACCAACAAACCGACGGCTACCCGTAAATCCCGCAAACGTCCGCCGAAGAAGCCGGGAAAACATCGCTGGCTGAAAACCATCTGGAGCATCGGCTGGAAGCTGGCTCTGGCGGGGATCGCGGTGGCGATCTTTGTGGGGATTTACCTTGATACTATGGTTCGTCAACGGTTTGAAGGGCAGCTGTTCAGCCTGCCCACCGTAGTGTACGCCCGTATTCTGAACCTTGCTCCCGGTGATGACATCTCTTTACAAGAGGTCAGAAACGAGCTGGACGTACTCAACTACCGCAAAGTGCGCCAGCCGCGCCACCCGGGTGAGTATTCGTCGTCGTCGAGCAAAATTGAGCTGATCCGTCGTCCGTTTGAGTTCTCTGACGGGCCGGAGCCGGAGCGTCATGTGATGCTGTCATTTGATGGCTCGGGCTTGCAGCGCATTCGCTCACTGGAGCGCAATGGTGATTTAGGTTACCTGCGAGTTGAGCCGAAGATGCTTGGTATGCTGGAAAAAGAGGATGAGCAGCGCCTGTTCCTGCGTCGTGATCAGTTCCCGGAAGTGATGATTGATGCACTGCTGACCACCGAAGACCGCGATTTCTATCAGCATGACGGTGTGTCTCCGGTGGCGATCGCACGGGCCCTGGTGGCCAACCTGAGAGCGGGACGCACGGTGCAAGGCGGCAGTACCCTGACGCAGCAGTTGGCGAAAAACATCTTCCTGTCTCGTGACCGCACCTTGTGGCGTAAGCTGCAGGAAGCGTATATCGCGTTGATCATCGATTACCGCTACAGCAAAGATCGCATTCTGGAAGCTTACCTCAATGAAGTGTATCTGGGGCAAAGCGGTGGTGAGGCGATCCACGGTTTTGGTCTGGCATCACGCCTTTACTTTGGTCAGCCAATCCAGGAACTGCGTATTGATCAACTGGCGTTGCTGGTTGGCATGGTCAAAGGACCGTCGTATTACAATCCGGCCCGCTACCCAGATCGGGCAAAAGAGCGCCGAGATTTGGTGCTGCGTCTGATGATGCAACAAAACATTCTCACAGCGTCAGAATTTGAAGAAGCCGCTGGTCGCCCGCTGGATGTGCAAAAGAATCCGCGTATTGCCAGCCGTCAGCCCGCGTATTTCCAACAGCTGCAAATTGAGCTGAAAGACAAAGTCGGCTCAGCGTTCCAGTCTGATACTGGCCTGCGGGTGTTTACGTCACTGGATCCTGTCTCTCAGCATGAGCTGGAAAAAGCGATCGCGGCCAAAGTGCCTCAACTGGAAAAAACGTCCGGCAAAGGGCTGGAAGCTGCGGCGATCGCTGTGGATCGTCACACTGGTGAGATCCGTGCCATGGTGGGCGGCAAACGCGTGGGGTACGACGGTTTCAACCGCGCGCTCAATGCCAGTCGTCAAATCGGTTCGTTGGCCAAACCCGCGGTGTACCTGACCGCGCTGGAGCAGCCGCAAAAATTCAATCTGGCCACGACACTGGAAGATAAGCCACTGACACTGAAAGGCAGCCAGGGTAACAGCTGGACGCCACGTAACTATGACCGCCAGTATCGGGGTGACGTGCCGTTGTATCTGGGCTTGGCGAAGTCACTCAATGTGCCGACGGTGCGGTTGGGGATGCAACTGGGCATTCAGAATGTGATGGATACGTTTGAGAAACTGGGGGTGAATCGTGAGGAGATACGACCGGTTCCATCCATGTTCCTGGGGTCGTTTTCACTCACGCCATTTCAGGTGGCACAGATGTATCAGACCTTAACTAATTCAGGGCAAAAAGCGCCACTGTCGGCCTTGCGCTCGGTGTTGGATCTGGACGGTAACGTGCTGTACCAGTCGATCCCGCGGATGTCACAAACCGTTGACCAACAGGCGGCCTGGCTGACCACTTATGCGATGAAACGCGGCGTGCTGGAAGGCACTGGTCGCTACCTCAACAGCCAGTTTGGCTGGGCGGCTCTGGCCGGCAAAACCGGGACCAGTAACGACACCCGCGACAGTTGGTTTGTCGGCATCGACGGGCGTGAAGTAACCACCGTCTGGGTCGGACGCGATGATAACAAGTCAACCAAACTGACCGGATCAAGCGGTGCGCTGCGTGTGTATGCCGATTATCTGCAACATCGGATTCCGGAAAAACTGGTGTTGCCATGGCCACAAGGGATCAGCACTTTTGGCTTTGAACCAACCGGAAAAGGCGGCCTGGAGCTGAGTTGTGACGACAAATTCAAGTTACCGATGTGGGACGCCGACGGGGCGATGAAGAAAAGTTGTGAAAATCAACCGGCACAATGGCTGAAAAAGATATTCAGTTGGTAAAACGATCGAGTAATATCTAATCTATTCATACTCAAGGATATTTAGGGCTTCGATGTTGCGTCTTCCTTTTCTGTTTACTCTGATCCTGTTGGTCAGCTTTTCTGGCGTGGCGGCAACCGCCACGTCCGACGTCACTCAGCAAGGCGTGAAATCGCGGCCCAAAATTGCAGTGGTGCTGGCAGGTGGCGGGGCCAAAGGAGCAGCGCACATAGGGGTATTAAAAGCGCTGGAAGAGATGCACATTCCGGTGGACATTGTGACTGGCACCAGTATGGGGGCCTACGTTGGCGGCTTGTACGCCACCGGCATGAGCGCGGATGAGATCGAAAGTTTTCTTTATTCGGTCAACTGGAACGACGGCTACCGCGACCGGGTTGATCGCAGTGAGCGTCGGGTGCGTGATAAAGAGTATGAAGACCGATATCAACTGACCACGGATCTTGGCATTCGCTGGGGCGAAATCCGTGCCTCACGTGGGGTCGTTCAGGGACAGAATATGCTGCGTATTCTGCGTGAAACCACCGGTAATCTGCCGCCGTTTCAATCTTTTGATCAACTGGCGATCCCTTACCGCGCGGTGGCTACCGACATTCTGGAACTGCAACCTGTGGTGATGGACAAAGGTTATCTGACCGATGCCATGATGGCCAGTATGTCGGTCCCTGGAGCGTTGCCGCCTTACGAGGTCAACGGCCATATGCTGGTGGACGGTGGGGTCACCAACAACATGCCGGTCGACATCGCGCGTCAAATGGGCGCCGACATCATCATCGCGGTCGACATCAGCTCCGATTACAAGAGCGCGGATGACTTCACTAATTTCTTTACGGTCGCCGATCAGCTTTCTAATTATCTGGTCCGCCGCAGTACTCAGCAACAGGTCAAAAAGCTTGCTGACCAGGATGTACTGATCCAGCCGGATGTGGGCGGTTACAGTACCACCGATTTTTTCATCATGCCGGAAGCGTACAAACGTGGTTATAAGGCGGCTAATGATGCCAAGCAAGCCTTGTCTCGCCTGTCGTTGTCGACGGCGGATTATCAGAAATACCTCGACATCAAAGAGACCGTCCGGCGTGGACTGGTGTATATCGACGAAGTCAAACTCGACAAAATTTCGATCAATAACCAAACCCATTACACCAATAACTTGCTTGAAAACCGGCTGGCGCTGAAAGAGGGTAAGCAGTATTCGACCGAAGAACTGGAGCAGAGTGTACAGAACCTGTATGCGCTTGACCGTTTTGAGTTGGTCACCTACAAGTTTGATCAGCGCGACGGTGAAAATATCCTCAACGTGGATGTGAAAGAGAAATCCTGGGGGCCCAATTACATGGACTTCCGTTTCTTTCTCGAAGACGATTTTGATACCGAAAGCCAGTACTCTATTGGTGTCACCACCAATTTCACCAACCTCAACAGCAGCGGCGCTGAGCTGCGTCTGAATATGGACATGGGGTCGAACAAGCTGTTTGAGACGGAGTTGTATACGCCGCTGATGTCAGGGCAAAAACTCTTTGCCACTTTGAAAGGCCGCTACACCAATCAAGTGACCAATATCCCGATCGATGTGGAAGACCAAACCGTCAGTGATCGAGGACTGGACGCGGTCAAAGACTTCTTACCGGTGACTTACAAACAGTGGGTCGGAGAGGCGGCACTGGGCTACCAGCACCGTTTATGGAGTGAATTTAAAACCGGTGTACGTTATACCGATGGCGAGGCGGAAGTGTCCAATCTGGCCTCGTTTGGCAGCTTCGATTACCAGCGTACCGGCGTATTTTTCAACTATCGTATCGATACCCTGGATGACTTCAGCCTGCCCACCAAAGGGATCTATCTGGACTTAGACTATGTGGTTTCACACGCTTGGGTCGGAGACGGAACTTATGAAGAGGAAGGCACAACGTATGAAACCAATGTAAAGTTGATTGGGGCTAAAAGCGTGGGCCGTCATACTTTAGTGGGCAACGTGGATGCCGGTTTGATCGAGAGTCTCAATTCTGACACTCTGATTGAACCTCAGCAACTGGGCGGCTTCTTGCATCTGTCTGGCATTCCGCGCAACAGCCTCGCCGGAGAAAACAAACTTTACGGCAATATGATCTACCGTTATCGCTGGTTTGATAATGATTTTGGCCTGTTCAGTTCGCCCCTCTATCTGGGCGCGTCGCTGGAATACGGCGGCGTATGGTCTGAGTCCGGACTGTCGTTGTCTGAGTTGCCGATGTACTTGGCGGGCTCCGTGTTCGCCGGGATCGATTCTCCGATTGGCCCAATCATGTTTGGCTATGGTCGGACCGAACGCAACTATGATTCCATTTACCTGATCATCGGAACGACGTTCGATTGAGCAGGGAAGTAAAAAACGGGTGGCAGCCGGATCTCACCTGGTGGGATTCTTAGCAATAAAGCATGCAAAATCATAGAACTTTAGTCTTAAGTTGCTATGTTGGTCAAAATGATGAGATTTTAATTTATCGTTAATTTTGCTATTCTGTCGCCCACAGTTTGGCCTCTCTGGCGCTGTCTCTCAATCAAAAATTGAATGAAAGCATGGCAAGGAGAGCCAAGTTTCCAAGGATGTTCACTCCTCTTTTGTCTACTAAGAACAGTCATAAATGAGGAGGAACCGCAATGAGAGGAAAAAGTCGTGCTTGAAGCCTACCGTAAACACGTCGAAGAGCGTGCTGCCGAAGGAGTTGTCCCTAAACCCCTGGACGCAGAGCAAGTTGCTGGACTTGTAGAACTTCTGAAAAATCCCCCGCAAGGTGAAGAGGACTTCATCCTTGAACTACTGGAAAACCGAATCCCACCAGGTGTTGATGAAGCTGCTTACGTGAAAGCCGGTTTTCTGGCGGCGGTCACCAAAGGCGAAGTCTCTTCTCCTCTGGTCAGCCCGGAAAAAGCGGCGCAACTTCTGGGTACCATGCAGGGCGGTTACAATATTGAGCCGCTGATTTCCCTGCTGGACATCGACGCTCTGGCGCCGATCGCAGTGAAAGCCCTGTCACACACCCTGCTGATGTTTGATGCCTTCTACGATGTGGAAGAAAAGGCCAAAAACGGCAACGCATTTGCCCAACAAGTCCTGCAGTCTTGGGCCGATGCCGAATGGTTCTTGTCGAAACCAAAACTGGACGAAAAAATCACTCTGACCGTATTTAAAGTCACCGGTGAAACCAACACCGACGACCTGTCTCCGGCTCCGGATGCCTGGTCTCGTCCTGATATTCCAGTGCACGCTCTGGCGATGCTGAAAAACGAACGTGAAGGTATCGAACCGGATCAGCCAGGCACCATTGGTCCGATCAAACAGATTGAAGCGCTGAAAGAAAAAGGTCATCAACTGGTTTACGTCGGTGACGTCGTCGGTACTGGCTCATCGCGTAAATCGGCGACCAACTCTGTGTTGTGGTTTATGGGCGATGATATCCCATATGTCCCGAACAAACGCGCTGGCGGTTTTGTTCTGGGTGGTAAGATTGCACCTATCTTCTTCAACACCATGGAAGATGCGGGTGCGCTGCCTGTCGAGCTGGACGTATCGAAAATGAACATGGGTGACGTGATCGACGTATACCCATACGAAGGCAAAGTATGTAACCACGAAACGGGTGAAGTGCTGGCTGAATTCAAACTCAAGACCGACGTGTTGCTGGATGAAGTGCGCGCCGGCGGCCGTATTCCTCTGATCATCGGACGTGGTCTGACGGACAAAGCGCGTCAGTCGCTGGGTCTGGAAACCAGTGATGTGTTCCGTCTGCCTGCTCCGGTTGCAGACTCTGATGCCGGCTTTACGCTGGCGCAGAAAATGGTTGGCAAAGCGTGTGGCGTTGATGGCATCCGTCCGGGCACCTATTGTGAACCTAAAATGACCACGGTTGGTTCTCAGGACACCACCGGTCCGATGACTCGTGATGAACTGAAAGATTTGGCATGTCTGGGTTTCTCTGCGGATCTGGTGATGCAGTCGTTCTGTCACACCTCGGCTTACCCGAAACCGGTTGACGTCAACACTCACCACACGTTGCCTGATTTTATTATGAACCGTGGCGGTGTTTCACTGCGTCCGGGCGATGGCATCATCCACTCGTGGCTCAACCGCATGTTGCTGCCGGATACCGTTGGTACAGGTGGTGACTCGCACACCCGATTCCCTCTGGGGATTTCTTTCCCGGCAGGCTCTGGTCTGGTGGCGTTTGCAGCCGCAACCGGCGTGATGCCACTGGATATGCCAGAGTCGATTCTGGTGCGCTTTAAAGGTAAGCTGCAAGCTGGCATCACACTGCGTGATTTGGTGCACGCGATCCCGTACTACGGTATCAAGCAAGGTCTGCTCACCGTTGAGAAAGCGGGTAAGATCAACGAGTTCTCTGGTCGCATTCTGGAAATTGAAGGTCTGGAGCACCTGACGGTTGAACAAGCATTTGAGCTGTCTGACGCGTCGGCCGAGCGTTCTGCTGCGGGCTGTACCGTTAAACTGTCGGAAGAATCGATAGCCGAATACCTCAATTCCAACATCACCATGCTAAAGTGGATGATCTCGGAAGGTTACGGCGATCGTCGTACCATTGAGCGCCGCATCAAAGCAATGCAGGAATGGCTGGATAAGCCTGAGCTGATGGCAGCGGACAAAGACGCTGAATACGCGCACGTAATCGAAATCGATATGAATGAGATCAACGAGCCGATTCTGTGTGCGCCGAACGATCCGGACGACGCCCGTCTGCTGTCTGATGTACAGGGTACCCAAATCGACGAGGTGTTCATCGGTTCTTGTATGACGAACATTGGTCACTTCCGTGCGGCAGGGAAACTGCTGGACAACCACAAAGGTCAACTGGAAACCCGTTTGTGGGTGGCTCCGCCAACCAAGATGGATAAAGACCAGCTGATTGAAGAAGGTTACTACGGCATCTTCGGCCGCGCTGGGGTGCGCATTGAAACTCCGGGCTGTTCACTGTGTATGGGTAACCAGGCACGTGTGGCGGATAAAGCGACGGTTATGTCGACGTCAACGCGTAACTTCCCGAACCGTCTGGGAACCGGCGCGAATGTCTTCCTGGCGTCAGCGGAACTGTCAGCGGTAGGTGCCATTTTGGGGCGTATCCCGAATGTGGACGAGTACCTGCAATACGCAGAGAAGATTGATGCGACGGCTGCGGATACTTACCGTTACCTCAACTTCCACCTGATGGACACGTACACCAAGAAAGCGGAAGAAGTGATCTTCCAAGAGCCGGCGTAAGCCAGCGTGATGACGTGATGAGAAAGCCGCTGATTGTTTCAGCGGCTTTTTTTATCTGAGTCCGTTCATGGTTGGCTCGCCATGTGCCACACTGCTGCGACATTGCGTGCCGTCAGCTCGACGTTGCTCCGGGCCTGGGCCAGTGCGGTGGGTAAATCCACGGCGCCGTTAACTACAGAGAACAATGCATCAATGCCGTGTTGATGCACTACGTCACAATCGGCGGAGAGCGAACCGGCAATACCAATCACAGGCCGCTGGAAACGTTTGGCACAACGGGCGACCCCGATCGGCGTTTTACCGTGAATGGTCTGACTATCGATACGGCCCTCACCGGTGATGACCAGATCGGCGTCTTTGACCATAGAAGCCAAGTTCACCGCTTCCATGACGATTTCGATGCCAGGACGCAGATGTGCGTTGAGCAGGCCCAACAGAGCGGCGCCAAGCCCACCTGCGGCGCCAGCGCCCGGGATGTGCTGGACATCTTTGCCTAACTGGCGGCGCATCACCCGCGCATAATACGCCAGGTTGTCGTCGAGACGGGCAACCATCGCTGCGGTGGCCCCTTTTTGTGGACCGAACACTTGTGAGGCACCTTTGGGGCCGCACAGTGGGTTATCGACATCGCAGGCCACATCGAGTCGGACCTTCTTCAGGCGCGGATCCAGACCGTTGACATCAATGCGGACCAGTTTTCCCAGCTCACCACCGCCATGCCCCAGAGGTTGATCTTCGCCATCAAGCATCCGGATACCCAGCGCCTGCACCATACCGAGCCCGCCATCGTTGGTGGCGCTGCCACCAATACCGACAATAATGTGTTCAACACCGCGATCGAGCGCCGCGGTGATCAGTTCGCCCGTGCCGTAGGAGGTCGTGAGCAGTGGGTTGCGCTGCGCGACGGGCACCAGGTGAAGGCCGGACGCGGCCGCCATTTCAATCACGGCGGTTTTGCCGTCACCGAGTAAGCCATAGAAGCCGTCTACCGGTGTACCCAGCGGTCCCGTCACTGTGTGCTGAACAATCTGACCACCGGTCGCATCCACCAGTGACTGCACGGTGCCTTCACCGCCGTCTGCCATAGGCATTTTGACGTAATCCGCATCTGGCAGAATCTGACGAAATCCAGTTTCAATTGCACAGGCGACGTCCATCGCCGTCAGACTTTCTTTATAAGAATCAGGAGCAATTACAATTTTCATTTTCGACCTCACGGCTTAGACAAACAGACCAAAGACACCAAACATCATCACTGAGACAAATGCGATCATCAGACCGACCAGAGACTCATACGGGATCAGTTTGAGTCGCTCGCGGATATCCATATGTACCGCGCCGCCCGTCGCATGGAAAAAGCTGCCGTGTGGCATGTGATCCAGCACGGTTGCACCTGAATGAATCATCGCGGCACCGGCGAGCGCGGGGACGCCCAGCTCCAGAATCGTGTGGCTGAACACATTGGAAGCCACCGCGGTTCCTGCGGTGGTTGAAGCGGTAGCCAGCGACATCATGGCGCCCGAAATAGGCGCAAGTAAGTAGGACGGCAGACCAGAGGCGGTCAGCACGTCAATCAGGCCGCTCTTTAACCCGGAGTTGGCGATGATGCCTGCCAGGGTTCCTGTCCCCAGCAGCATCACGGCCACTGGCGCCATGCGGGTCAGGCCGGATACGGCGAAATGGTTGGTGTCATTGAAGCGCCCCATGACCACTGCGCCAATCAGGCCACCGAGCGGCAGGGCGATCAGCGGATCAACATTGATCCCGGCAATCGGACGCAGCGCCAGCAGCGTTATGGCGATCAGTGGCGCCACGATGGCGGCGCCAAAGCCAGGCAGGCGCGCATGATCGACAGCGATGACTTCGTGCTCGGCTACTTTAGAGCCTTTATGGATCAGACGTTTGGCGATGATGTAGGCCAGCAGCATGCCGCACAGGCCTGGAATGACGCCCGCCGCCATCACTGAGGTCAAAGGAACGTCAAAAGCGTCCGCCGCCGCGATTGCGTTTGGGTTCGGAGACATGACGTTGCCGGCTTTGCCGCCGCCAACCATTGCCAGCAGAATGGCGGTTTTGGAAATGTCGGCACGGCGGGCGATGGCCAGTGCAATCGGCGAGACGGTGATCACTGCCACATCAACAAACACGCCGACGGCGGTCAGGATCATGGTTGCCAGAGCCAGTGCCAACAGGGCGCGGGTTTCGCCGACTTTCTTGACGATGGTTTCCGCGATGGCGGTGGCGGCACCGGACTCGATCAGCACGCCGGCCAGTACACCGGCAGCCAGGATGCGCAACACGGCGGTCACGATACCCTGAGCTCCTCCTATCATTAGCGCGACCGTATCGGTCAGGGAGACCCCGCCAACGACGCCGCCAACCAAGGCCCCAATGATCATGCCGTAAGCAGGGGGAACTTTCTTTAAAATCAGCGCAATGGCGACCACAAGTGCGGCCAGGGCGCCTAATGTAGAGACTTCAGTCATGTTCTATTCCACACAGATTATAAGCGTTATTTTTTGAGCGAATATAAAGAGGGAAGCGTTGAACGTCTTTAGTCAGAATGCCAAAAAATGCCTGCCTGATGAGGCTTGGTTTTGTGCGCTTGCACAAAAAGATGAGTTCAGGCAAACAGTTTTAGCGACAGGTAAAGCAATAAAATATCATCTAATTTATTGATATTTAATGAGGTTATTTGTGATGCCCTATCCAGTCGGTAGCGTAGAGTATTAC
>NZ_WXWP01000240.1:0-8042 GCF_009904765.1 Vibrio sp. V39_P1S14PM300 | reverse complement strand
AAACAACATTGCATCCCAATTACCTCTTAGGGGGTATTTATACGAATATGGCAAAAACTACAATTTGTGTATGGATAAATGACAATTTGTTAATGAGAAATGTGAACTAGACTTTAGTTAAGTTTCTCTATCGCAGGTGGATTAGTGGTCGATCTTTCAAAAAGACGCTTTTTTTCACGCAGAGACATCAACGAGCAGACGCTTCGCCTTCCCTGGTTAATTGATAATCAGGTGTTTGTAGACGGCTGTACACGCTGCGGAAAATGCGTAAGTGCTTGTGAAACTCAAATCATCAAGATTGGCGATGGTGGTTACCCCAGCGTGGATTTCACCTTCGGCGAATGCACATTTTGTTATCAGTGTGCCGAAGCATGTCCTGAACCCCTGTTTAATGCCAAAGATGTACAGCCTTGGAATGCAAAAGCCACCATCACAGAGCAGTGTCTGGCAAAACAAAATGTCGATTGTCGGAGCTGTGGCGATCTCTGCGATCCCATGGCTATCAAGTTTAAACCTGAAATCGGCCGGGTGTCACAGCCGATATTGGATCTGTCTGAATGTAATGGTTGTGGCGCGTGCGTCTCTGTCTGCCCGACTTCAGCAATCAATGTGAGCAATATTTTATAAAAAATACGAGAGCAATTTATGTCACTAAATGAAGTGCACATTTCAAGCTTAGTGGTCCATGCCCTACCGGAAGACCTGGAAACCGTCAAAACACAAATCGCGGCGTTTGAAAACGCAGAGATTTATGGCGACAGCCCGGAAGGCAAAATTGTCGTGGTGTTAGAAACCGAAAACCAGGGTTTTGTCACTGACACGATAGATGCCATTAACAACTTACCAAACGTCCTGAGCGCGGTGCTGGTTTATCACCAGATTGAAACCGACCTGGACGACACGGATTCTGACACTGGAACGCAAATTTCCCAAATTGAGGGTGAAGTATGAAAATGACAAGACGTGCGTTTGTGAAAGCAAACGCAGCCGCTTCGGCAGCGGCCGTGGCAGGCATTACACTGCCAGCTTCCGCGACCAACCTGATTGCAAGCTCCGACCAAACAAAGATCCATTGGGACAAAGCGCCTTGTCGATTCTGCGGTACCGGCTGCTCTGTTTTGGTCGGTACTCAAAACGGCCGTGTTGTGGCAACACAGGGGGACCCTGAAGCGCCCGTCAATAAAGGCCTGAACTGTATCAAAGGTTACTTCCTGTCGAAGATCATGTACGGTCAAGATCGACTGACTCAGCCACTGCTTCGCATGAAGGATGGCAAGTACAGTAAAGACGGTGATTTCGAGCCTGTGTCCTGGGATACCGCTTTTGATGTCATGGCTGAAAAATGGAAAGCGTCCCTGAAGAAAAAAGGCCCAACGAGTGTTGGTATGTTCGGTTCTGGTCAGTGGACCGTGATGGAGGGTTACGCGGCATCGAAATTAATGAAAGCGGGCTTTCGTTCGAATAATATCGACCCTAACGCTCGTCACTGTATGGCCTCTGCCGTGGTTGGCTTTATGCGTACATTCGGTATTGATGAACCCATGGGCTGCTACGACGACTTCGAAAACGCAGATGCATTCGTGCTGTGGGGTTCAAACATGGCTGAGATGCACCCGGTCCTGTGGACACGAATCACTGACCGTCGTCTGAGCTACCCGCACGTTCGTGTCAACGTTCTATCTACCTATTACCACCGTTCGTTTGAGTTAGCGGACCATGGCTACATTTTCCATCCACAGTCTGACCTGGCGATCGCTAACTTTATTGCCAACTACATCATTCAAAACGATGCAGTTAACTGGGACTTTGTCAACAAACATACCCATTTCAAACAGGCTCAAACCGACATCGGTTACGGACTGCGCGATAACGACCCGCTACAGCAAAAAGCAAAACACCCGAACTCGGGCGACATGTTTGACATGTCCTTTGAGGAATACAAAAAGTCAGTAGCTCCCTATACCGCAGAAAAAGCGTCTGAAATGTCTGGCGTGTCGACAGACAAACTGATCGCTTTGGCCAAACAGTACGCCGATCCTGACACCAAAGTAATGTCACTGTGGACAATGGGCATGAACCAGCACACTCGCGGTGTCTGGATGCAAAGCCTGGTGTATAACCTGCATCTGCTCACCGGAAAAATCGCTACTCCGGGTAATAGTCCATTCTCACTGACTGGTCAGCCGTCAGCATGTGGTACTGCCCGTGAAGTCGGAACGTTCGCACACCGTCTGCCAGCGGATATGGTTGTCGCCAACCCGAAACACCGTGAAATTGCCGAAAAGATTTGGAAATTGCCGGAAGGCACTATCCCGCCGAAACCGGGATTCCATGCCGTATTACAGGACCGCATGCTCAACGATGGCGTCCTGAACTGTTACTGGGTTCAGTGTAATAACAACCTGCAAGCAGGCCCGAACATCAATACGGAGCGTTTACCTGGTTACCGTCATCCCGATAACTTTATCGTGGTTTCGGATCCGTATCCGACCGCAACGGCTCAGGCTGCGGATTTGATTCTGCCGACGGCGATGTGGGTAGAAAAAGAAGGTGCCTACGGTAACGCTGAGCGTCGTACCCAAGCCTGGTATCAGCAAGTCGAGACCATTGGTGACGCAAAATCGGATCTTTGGCAGCTCATGGAGTTCGCTAAGCGCTTTAAGATAGAAGAAGTGTGGCCTGAAGAATTACTGGCCAAGAAACCGGAGTATCGCGGAAAAACCATGTACGACGTACTCTACCGCAATGGTCAGGTGGATGCCTTCCCTATTGAGGAAGCACGCGAATTAAACGATGACGCACACCATTTTGGGTTCTACGTGCAAAAAGGCCTGTTTGAGGAATACGCCACCTTTGGGCGTGGCCATGGTCACGATCTGGCTCCTTACGACCGTTACCATCAAGTGCGCGGCCTACGCTGGCCTGTGGTGGATGGTAAGGAGACCAAGTGGCGATTTAAAGAAGGTTCCGACCCATACGCGAAAAAAGGCAGCGATTGGGACTTTTACGGCAAACCGGATGGTAAAGCCTGGATTATCTCCGCACCATACGAAGCGCCGCCGGAAGTGCCTGATGCAGAATACGACCTGTGGTTATGTACTGGCCGTGTGCTTGAACACTGGCATACCGGCACCATGACTCGTCGTGTTCCCGAGTTGTACAAAGCCTTCCCTGACGCAGTCTGCTTTATGCACCACGACGACGCCGTTGCACGCGGCCTGCGCCGCGGCGATGAAGTTCTGATATCGAATAAACGGGGTGAAGTGCGGGCTCGGGTTGAAACTCGTGGGCGCAACAAACCACCTAAAGGCCTTGTCTTTGTGCCGTTCTTTGACGCACGCATTCTGATTAACAAATTGATTCTTGACGCAACGGATCCACTATCGAAGCAAACCGACTTTAAGAAGTGTCCGGTCAAAATCACCAAAGTGGCTTAACCCCCACTCTTTGAATGTACAGGCAAAGCAGCCTGGTTAAAGAATTGAGCCATCAGGCGGAGAATCAAAAATGAAAAAACTACTTGTTGCACTGATATCTGTAGGCGCTGTGATCACCGGTATTGCACAAGCCGAGTTGGATAACCCCGGCGGCGTGGGCGGAGTCGCATCACTAAGAGGAACTTCCTTACTGGAAGAGACTCGTCCCGCAGACGCGATGAAGAAATACCCTCGTGAGCAAGCACTGGAAAGTGATTACGTTTACCAGCCACCGTTGATTCCACACAACATTCGCAACTATGAAGTATCACTGAATGCGAATAAGTGCCTTTCATGTCACAGCTGGAAGAATGCGAGTGAAATGGGCGCAACCAAGATCAGTGTGACCCACTTCGTTAACCGTGAAGATGCGGTGCTGGCCGACGTGTCACCTCGCCGCTACTTCTGTCTTCAGTGTCACGTACCTCAGGCAGATGCAAAACCTCTGGTCAAAAATGAATATGAACGCGTTGATTCGCTTCGCTAACTCAGGCATCGACTAAAAGAGGCGATTTATGAAACTACTTAAAGCGTTTTGGAAGAGACTGACAAGCCCGAGTAAAGCTGCCGTTGGTATTGTGCTTTTCATGGGGTTTGCTGGTGGTCTTCTGTTCTGGGGCGCGTTCAACACCGGAATGGAAGCGACCAACACCGAAGAATTCTGTTCTGGCTGTCACGCACCGATTGTGGCAGAGATACAGGAAACTATTCACTACTCGAACCGTTCCGGCGTACGTGCGATTTGTTCTGATTGCCACGTGCCGCATGAATGGACAGATAAGATCGTACGTAAAGTTCAGGCATCTAAAGAACTGTTCGCATGGGCCATTGGTACCATTGATACTCCTGAGAAATTCAAGGCACGCCGTGCTCATCTCGCAGAACGTGAATGGGCAAGACTGAAAAAGAACGATTCTCTTGAATGTCGCAACTGTCACCAGTTCGAGTACATGGATTTCTCCGAACAGAGTTCACGTAGCGCCAAACAACACTCAACCGCTCTGGCATCTGGTGAAAAGACCTGTGTAGACTGCCATAAAGGTATCGCACACAACTTACCAGACATGCATGGCGTTGAAGGCTGGGAATAAGGAGAACCTGAATGAGTACATTAGAATCAGTTATCTGGCACGTTCTCGGTTACAGCGCAATGCCTGTGATCATCCTTAGTGGCTTTGCCGCCGTCGCTGTGATTTGTATCTGGCTGCTCTCCATGTGGAAAGACAAAGAATCCTGAGTCAGAATAAAAAAGCCACCGTTGAGGTGGCTTTTTTGTGCGTGTTATTTGTCTGGGTAGCCCTGCGGGTTTTGCGACTGCCAGCGCCAGGTGTCTTGTGTCATCTCGTCCAGAGAGCGTGTCGCTTTCCAGCCCAATTCGGCTTCTGCTTTAGCCGGGTCGGCCCAACATTCTGCGATGTCTCCCGGACGGCGATCCGTCAGTTGATACGGAACCGGCTTACCTGAAGCCTGTTCGAACGCGTGAACCATCTCCAGAACACTATAACCGTTACCTGTACCCAGGTTATAGGTGTGTAGCCCTGCCTTATCACCGACACGTTGCAGAGCCGCTACGTGGCCATCGGCCAGATCCATTACATGAATGTAGTCACGCACACCGGTACCGTCTTTGGTTGGATAGTCACTACCAAACACAGATAAGCATTCTCTGCGCCCGACGGCGACCTGAGAAACAAACGGCATCAGGTTATTTGGGATCCCCTGAGGATCTTCTCCCAGATGACCGCTTGGATGTGAGCCCACTGGGTTGAAATAACGCAGTAAAGCAATGCTCCAATCCGGATTCGCCTGTTGGAAATCCGTCAGACACTCCTCTACCATCAATTTGCTGCGCCCGTAAGGATTGGTCGCGCTGGTCGGGAAATCTTCCGTGATCGGCACTGTTGCCGGATCGCCGTATACCGTGGCAGATGAACTGAACACCAGGGATTTCACACCGGCTTCGCGCATAGCATTCACCAGAACCAGCGTCCCATTCACATTGTTATCGTAATACTCCAGTGGTTTTTCAACCGACTCACCCACCGCTTTGAGCCCGGCAAAGTGGATCACGGCCTCAATCGCGTGTGCTTTTAAGACTTCGACTAACAGCGCTTTATCACGAATATCACCCTGAACGAATTTTGGAGTCACTCCCGCTTCTGCACCGATACGCGGCAGTACACTGGCTTTACTATTGTACAGATTGTCCAAAATGACCGGAGTCATTCCCGCTTCAATCATCTGAATGCAGGTATGGCTACCGATGTAACCCATACCACCTGTCACTAGTACTTTCATTCTGTTTTCCAACTGACGAATTTGAAAGGTATTTTAGAGGTTTTCTTACTGTATGCAACGCATCAGGCCAAAACCAATCGACCTTTGCCCTGCATTTTGGCCCGATACATGGCGGCATCGGCTTTCTTCAGAATGCTATCCAACGTCTCATTACCATGCTCCACATAATACACCCCTACGCTTGACCCTACATGTAAAGTTTGGCCTTGGTACACAACGGGCTCACGAAACAGCTGCAATAAACGTTTGGCCAGCTTGATGGTGTTTTCCCGGTCAGTATGATTCACAATAATGACAAACTCATCGCCCGATAAGCGAGAGACGAGGTCGTGCGCACGCACTTGAGACAACAACCGTTCGGAGATCTGCTTTAATACCGCATCCCCCGCATCATGACCAAAAGTATCGTTGACCGCTTTAAAGCCATCCAGGTCCAAATACAGAACACCAAATCCTTGGTGCTCGGAGAAATTCGCCAGCAGCTCATCGACAATCCGGCACAACTGAGCACGATTCCCCAACCCGGTCAGAGAGTCATGATGCGCGAGATACTCCAGCCGTTCCATCTCTTTGGTACTCGACAGATCAGAAAAGATAAACACTAAATCATACGCGGAGCTGCTTTCATGATTTTGAATCAGATTCACTTTGACAAACATGGGGATCAGGCGACCATCGATGTGCTTTTCCCAGATCTCCCCTTGCCACAGGCCGTATTCAAACGCAGCATCCGTTATGGTTGGCATCAAAGAGGTCAGTTGATGCCAGTCCATCACCTCGCCGGGAGGCTTGCCCAGAACAGTGTTTTGATGGTATCCCAACATACGACTGAAGGCCGGATTCACCATGGTGATGACACCATCATGATCCAGCACCATCAATCCGTCGTGACTGTTTTCAAACACGCCAGCCGCCAGCCTCTGCCGTGCGCGGTGCGCTTCTTCCTCTGTGACATCCTGAATCGCGAACAGCATCTGCTCCGATCGGGAAAGTACCCGACACGAAACCTGAAGTAAGATTTTCCGAGACAGCAGATCAGTCACCCACACCAGTTCATCATCAAAGGTTTTGCCACAATTCAAAGCATCATCGAACAAGCTGCAATCCGGAACCCGAAACAGATCCATCAGGTAGGCGTTCTTGATGACATCATCGGTGCAACTGAAGACTTCACGACTCGCTGCATTGTGGTGAACGATTTCCCCCTTGCGATTAACAACCAATAAGGCGTGTTGAACGGTCTCGATTACTTCATTGGCAAACGCTTTTTCCACTTCCAGTTTATCCAACGCAAACGTCACGCGTTTTTCGTGCTGACCTAATCTTTCCACCATGGTGTTGAACGCCGTGAACAGCTCACCGATCTGGTCGTTTGACTCTGGGTACAACATAATTCGACGACTGCGATTATCAATGAAGTCCCCCATGGCGCGATTCAGCGCAAAGACTGGATGCACAATGTATTTTTGTACTGTCAGGTAGAGCACAACACTCGCGACGATCATCAAGGTCAAAAACAGCACACTATTTTCCACAGCCGTTCGATAGAGCAGCTTCAGGGAATCCTTAGATATGGCCATTTTCAAGACCGCGATGCTCTTTTCTCCCCACTGAATTTGAATAGCGGAATAGATGCAATTTTGGCCGATATGAATACCACTGGTTAGGCCGGACAATTGCCGTTCATCTTCTTGGCTAAACTTGAAACCTGGACTGACGTAGCTGGCAAACAGTTGCCCTGAGCGAGTAAACAGCTTTACGCCCAGTACGTCTGGGTCGGCATTGAACGCGGACAGGGCCAACTGAGCAGCCAAGCTGTCTTCTGAATACAAAGAGGTATGCAGATTATGCGCAATGCCACCAGCCAGGACGGTCACTCGCTCAATAAGATTGGTCTCTTCGCGCTGGAGGCTCAATCTGAACATATAAACTTGAGACGCGAAAAAAATCACTCCTGTAAAAACGATAATTGGCAGAACCAATTTGTTCCTGAGCGAGAGTTGGTTGAGTAACTTCATTGTTGTTTTAAAGGCCCCCGGGCGTGTCTGGCAGACACTTAGCAGGCAAACCTCGCCCGATTAAACTTCCATTTTCAATCGTAAATTATTGATTCTTTATTTTGCCTGACGCCGCGGCCCTGCCGTTTACGGCAGAATTAAATGATGACAGCAAACTTGTCGTACTGTTCTCAATTTGGTTTGCAAGCCATTTCCATTGCTGCAACGACATGAGATTCTCAACACTCGTATGTGTTGAGCATCATGAAAC
>NZ_WXWP01000362.1:0-8097 GCF_009904765.1 Vibrio sp. V39_P1S14PM300 | reverse complement strand
CCGGAAATAAATAACAGGAAGAACAGATGAAATATCAATGGATCGCATCGTTATCCGCGCTTTTTATCATTAATGCCGCACACGCTTCGACGGATATCACCTCCCGGGAATACAAATTATTGCTCGATACCGATAAGTTTACTTATCAGAGTGAAGCGAGCGACGTTGCCAATTATACCGTACAACTGGCGAGTGTAATTTCACAAGCGATCAACCGCAATGTATCGGGGAATGCCTCACTGGACAAAGAACGTTTTGTCTCTTATTGGGATGTACCCAATGCCTGTACTTTGCGCACGCTTGGCTATTCGTTTCGGGATCGCGTCAGTCGCTATGACGCCAATGACCGAGACGCCGCTCTGAAATTTCGCTCGTCAGATCGGTTTATCAGTGCGTACGAGGATTTGGCCTCAAACCGAAGTAAGGCCGAAAGCAAACTAGAAGATGACCTGTTGCTCGGCTCTGATGACGATATCTCAATTAAGGTTTCGCATTCCACCAAGATATCGGGTTACGGAAAAAACATTAATAAGATCGATGACATCTATGATGACTTTCCCGGCTTTGCTGCAAAATATGGCGTGATTGATGCAGATACGCCACTGAACCGGGTCGGCAACATTACGATGTATGAGCGCCGCTACAAAGGACAGGAAATCGATCTCGGTCAGTTTGATGCGGATTTGGTGGTGAGCCTGTGGTATGACAATCCTGCTCCGCTGCCAGGCAGCAAACCTGTTATTGCGGAAGCCTCGTTTGATTACGCTGACAATCAGGGTGAGTATACGCCCAAAGTAGTTCAGCGTGCTCAGCAAGCATTTCTTGCGATGGGCAATATGTCTGACTGGGTGAAGCTGGACGGGATAACGAAGACGCAATTTGTTTATCAATACGATGCTCAGTTTTGCAGCGGTCAGTAAATTAACATCGCAAAAAAGTAAACCAAAGTATGAATTTAAAGCGCTACCTTTCGGTGGCGTTTTTTATTTTTCAGCAAGGCTTTCCCTAAGTTTTTAATATCGAGTAGCATCATTGACGCCTTAATTTAACCGATTCTGGTTCATCGGCTTGTCATGATTTCGACATATATCCGGCGCAAGATATGGACTCTTATTGATGAGAGTATTTTCAGAGGGAAAGATGAAATTCGCATATTTGTTGTCGGCCACACTACTTTTAGGTTCAGGTGTTCACGCAGAAACGCTGACGGTTTATTCGGCGGGCCCAAAAGGGTTATCCAACGAGCTGATTCAGGGCTTTGAACGGCAAAGTGGTGCGAAAGTTGACCTGTATCAGGCCACCGGCGGTAAAATCATGTCCCGTTACCAGGCAGAAAAAGCCAATCCGCATGTCGATGTCATGATTTCGTCGTCACTGGGTCATGCCATTACGCTGGACAACGCAGGTGAATTACTTACGTACCAGTCACCAAACGCCGCTAAGGTGCCGGATTTCCTGAAAACCGCGACGTACACGGCGCAAGGTACGGCGGTGCTGGCCATTGCTTACAACACGCAAAGTCAGTTGCCGGTGCCTAAACGCTGGGCCGATCTGACCAAGCCAGAATACAAGAACAAAGTGACTATGCCAGACCCGAGTAAATCAGGGGCTGCACTAACTTTGGTGGAAGGTCTTGCGGACCAAATGGGTGAGTCAGCCTGGCAATTGTTTGCGGAGCTGAAGGCAAACGACGTGCTGATCCCCGGGCCAAACAAAGCGGCACTCAATCCAGTGTTGCAGGGCGCGAAATCGGCGGTTTTTGGGGCGGTGGATTACATCGGTCTCGGATTAAAAGCCAAAGGTGAAACATTGGAAGTGATTTACCCGGAAGACGGCACGGTCCTGGCTCCGCGTCCGATGATGATCTTGAAATCCACCCAACATGAGGCGTTGGCGAAAAAGTTTATCGATTATGTCTTGTCAGACGAAGGGCAAACGCTGGTGGCCGATACTTTAATTCTTCCTGCCAGAACAGACATTGCGGCACAGCGCCCGGGCTATGCCGAACTCAATCTGATCCAGTTTGACGCCACTGCAGCAGCGGAAAAAGCCAAACAGACCAAAGACAAGTTCGCGCAGATCATGGGTCATTGATTGTATGTCGTTGTACGCGAATGCCAGAGGAGGGCGCCTTCCTCTGGCCTTTAATGCATTTTCTGTGGTGTCGTTGTTGATTATTATTGGTCTGCCAGTGTTATCGGTGATCTTGTTTGCGATATTCCCGCATTTCAATGAAGGATCGTTTCGCGCACCATTTAGCAATCTTTATCCTCAACTCAGCGACCCCGCTCTCATTGATGCTACGTTCAATTCCATTCGGTTAGCGACCTGTGTGACGCTGCTTTCCATCGCTGTCGCTGTGGTTCTGGCTTATGTGCGTAATAAAATGAGCGTGACTGCCGGGCGCTTCTGGGATGTGATGTTGCTGGTGCCGTTTTTGATTCCTCCTTATATCGCTTCCATGGCCTGGATTCAGATGTTTCAGTTCAATGGCGTTTGGTATCGCTGGACTGGTGTGGATTTTTCGGCCTTTCTGTTTTCTTTCAGTGGCGTGGTGTTTGTGATGACGATGCACCTGTTTCCGCTGGTGTATTTTTCTGCCAGCAATGCACTGCGGGTGATTGGTCAACGTTACAGTGATGTGGCACGAGTTTATGGGGCCGGGCGTTTGGACTTAGCCTGTCGCATTTTATTGCCATTGATGATGCCGACATTACTCGCCAGCGGACTGATTGTGTTTGTGTTATCAGTCGAGGAGTTCGGGACGCCAGATATTTTAGGCAGCCGCTTCGGCTTTGAAGTTATGGTCACAGCCATTGAAGAGAAACTGACCGACTGGCCGATTGATTTACCCGGAGCTTCGGTGTTGTCGCTGATCCTGATCGCGATAGCGGTGTCAGCTTACCTGCTTCAACTGGTGGTGAATCGTAAATACGCTGCCAGTCTTGATGCCCAGACGATCATCTCGGCAGCAAACAGTTCGCGTGGCGCATGTCTGGTGGCGCATCTGTTGTTTACTTTGGTCGCGGTATTTGCGGTGATTCTGCCGCTGTTTTCAATTGTGGCGGCGTCGTTGATGCGCACCGTGTCTCACGGACTGAACTGGAACAACCTGACGTTGTCCGCTTATGCGGATCTGTTCACGTCGGGCAATGGCGCCGTAGAAGCCATATACACCAGCCTCGGGCTGGCGGCGATGACGGCGTTGATTGCCGCGGTGCTGGGGCTGCTGGTTGCGTTTACTCTGATTCGATTGAAGCCCAGGGGGAAAAGCGTCCTCGATGTGTTGTCTCTAATGCCCAATGCGGTACCGGCGATGGCTTTATCGGTCGGGTTAATTCTCACCTGGAATCAGCAGTATCTGCCCGTCACGCCGTACAACACAATAATGATCTTGTTGCTTGCCTACGTTTGCCTGATGTTGCCCTATCCAATCCGGATGATCACCAGTGCGCTGCGTCAGCAGCCATTTTCTCTGGATGAGTCTGCGGCGATTTACGGAGCCGACATTTTGCATATCGTTCGCCGCGTTTTATTGCCTTTGATGGTGCCTATTATGGTCGCCTCCGGATGCATCGTTTTTGCGATCTCAACCCGGGAGCTGGTGGCGTCATTGATGCTGGCGCCGGCCGGAACGGAAACCGTTGCCACTTATGTATTTAACCAGTTCGACCAGGGCTCAGTGAGCGCCGGCATGGCGATGAGCCTGGTTGTGATTCTGGTGTCCGGTGCACTCATCGCACTCGGGCAGGGAATAGTAAAAAGATATACACCATGAACGCCTTAAAAATCAGTCAAATCTCGAAATCGTTCGAGTCGAAGCGAATCCTGAATGACATCAACCTGGACATTCGTCAAGGTGAGTTCCTGACCTTATTGGGGCCGTCGGGGTGTGGGAAAACCACGCTGTTGCGTATCATTGCCGGTCTGGAAAGGCCAGATAGTGGTAGTGTCGTGACACCTGAGTCGGTTTATGTTGACACTCTAAATCAACATCAGCTCCCTGTATCACAGCGTGGACTAGGGTACGTGTTTCAGGATTACGGCTTATGGCCTCACATGACGGTCTACGACAACATTGCCTTTCCGCTGGTACTGAAAAAACAACCGAAACACCTTATTCAACAGCAGGTTGCAGACGTATTGCAATTGGTTAAGTTGTCTGGCCATGAGACCAAGTTACCGGAAAAACTGTCTGGTGGGCAAAAGCAGCGCGTCTCTATTGCCCGCGCTCTCGCAGCGTCACCAGCGATCATTTTGATGGATGAGCCGCTGTCGAATCTGGATGCCAATTTACGTGAAGAGCTGGGGCTGGAGATCCGCCAGTTGACCAGCCAACGCGGGATCACCTGTATCAACGTGACGCACGATCGCAAGGAAGCGCAACTTTTGTCTGACCGAATTGCGCTGATGAAAGACGGTGTCATTCACCAGCTGTCGGATCCGGTGACGCTCTTTCAAAAGCCCGTCAGCCGCTGGGCGAGTGAGTTCCTCAATGCAGGAAACCTAATCGACGGTAAGCTACTCAATCGTGCGGAAGGAATGTGGCTGGTGCCAAGAACGGCCTTCACGCTAGTGCAACAACCGAATGAGGCGCAGGTTGCGATAGAGGTGAAGGATTGTCTGTTTCTGGATGATCGGTTTGAAGTGGTGGGCGAGTTGCACGGCAATCGGGTTTGTTTTTACAGTGATCGTCCTCTCCGGGCAAACGATATAGTGTATTCGGCGTTGAATGATGCGGTGCTGGTGCCTGTCGCAAGTTGAAATAAGAGAACGACAGATCAGCGCAGAGCCGAAAAAGGAGGTGAAACGTCTCTGGCTGATCTGTCGGTTTACGGCTTACACGATTTTAGGCTGTCCATCGGAAGCGGTGGCGCCGCCGTCGACAGGCAAGTTCACACCGTTGATGAACGAAGCATCGTCACTAGCGAGGAACGTCACCACAGACGCGATCTCTTCTGGCTCAGCGGCGCGGCCTAATGCAATGCGTTCGTTGAATTTGTCGCGAATATCCTGTGGCCAGCCATTGGTCATGTTGGTTTTCACCAGGCTTGGGCAAACCGCATTGATACGCACGCCGTCACCGCCGTGATCCAGTGCCATCGCGCGGGTCAGGTTAACGACCGCCCCCTTGCTGGCACAGTAAAATGCGGCGCCCCAATCGCCACCCAACCCCGAGACGGAAGCGGTATTAATCATGCTGCCTTTGGTTTTTAGCAATTCAGGCAAAGCAAATTTGGCGCAGTAGACCACGCCGTCAATGTTCACCGAAGAGATTTTCTTCCAGTCGTCGACGCTGCCTTCAATGACCGAGCCCGGCACATGCACGCCGGCATTGTTGACCAGAATATCCAGCTTGCCGAAACGAGCGACCACATCGTTAATCAGTGCAGCGACTTTGTCCGGGTTGGAAACATCGATGGTGTGGGCAGAGACACGTTGCTTGTCGAAGCCCTCAACCGCGTTGGCGAGCTGTGTTTCATTCCAGTCCGCCAGAGCAACGTTGACGCCTTCATCGTAAAGGCGTGTTGCGATAGCCAGGCCAATACCATTGGCGGCACCTGTCACTAATGCGACTTTGTTTTTTAATCCTCTCATGCGATTTCTCCTTCGAAACTTACGAAAACAGGGTCTTGATTCTTTTCAGTGCGCGGCAACATCAGTTTGTAGTTATCGCTGTAATCGACGGGAATGGCCACCACAGCAGGGCCTTCAACGTCCATGGCCTTTTTCAGGGTGGCAGCCAGTTCATGCTGGTCGGTGACGGCAAAGCCTTTGGCGCCAAACGACTCGGCGTATGCTTTGAAATCAATCGGGCCGAATTTCACCCCGGAGAAGCGTTGATATTTCTTCACTTCTTGCATTTCCACCATGTTGTAGGCGTTGTCGACCCATATGATATGGACGATGTTACATTTCAGCCGGACAGCGGTTTCCAGTTCCATACTGGATTGCATAAAGCCGCCATCACCAGATACCGACACCACTTTGCTGCCGGGTTTCAGTAAGCTGGCACCGATCGCCCATGGCAAGGCGACGCCCATGGTTTGCTGACCGTTGGAGATCAGCATCTGACGCGCGCGGAAGCAGCTCAGGTAGCGGGCAATCCAGATATGGAAGCTGCCCATATCGAGACAGAGTGTGGTGTCTGGCGTGATGATCGCTTGCATCGCTTTGATCAACGCCAGTGGGTGAAAACCTTGCTGGCTGTAGACGTTGGGGTAGGTTTTGATCACCTGACGTTGCAGAGCTACCTCTTCCAAAACGGAGAGCGCAGTGGGCGAGAGACGGGCGTACTCAGAGATGCGGCTGCCCATTTGATCGAGGGACTGCGCAATGTTGCCGACGATTTCGACGCAAGGCTGGTAGTTAAGCTGATATTCGGCCGGCTCGATGTCGAGGTGGATCACTGGGCAGCGCTGGCTGTTCCACAGTTCTGGATCGTACTCAATCGGGCTAAAACCAATGGTGAGGATCAGATCGGCATCGCGCAACAGCACATCACCGGGCTGGTTATTAAACAAGCCGACACGGCCAGCAAAGTGGTGATAATAATTGATATCAACCGTACCTGCTGCCTGATAGGTGCCGACCACCGGCAGTTGTGTTTTTTGCAAGAAGCGCGCGATGGCGGCGGCGTTTTCACTGCGACTGGCGTGCAAACCGAGCAGTACCACACAGCGCTGGGCCTTACCGATACGGTTTACTGCTTCTTCGATTGCTGCGATGTCAGCGCAACCGGGCTGGGTGTATCCAGACGGGATTATTATGTCGGTCTGGGTTTGGTCGGACAACACATCTTGCGGCAAGCTGAGGAAGCATGCGCCCGGGCGGCCGGACTCGGCAATGCGAAACGCGTTTGCCATGATTTCACTGGCGGCGTCGACATGCTGCACTTCGGCGCTGAACTTGGTTATTGACCGAAAAATGCTGACCGTATCCATGCTCTGATGCGTCTGTTTTTGCTGATCCGTGCGTTTGACTGCGCCGCCGATGGCGATCAGCGGATCGCCCTCTGAGTTAGCGGTGGCGACACCAGAGACCAGATTACCACAGCCAGGGCCGGAGGTTACCAGCGTGACACCAGCCTTACCGGTCAGTCGGCCGACAACTCCGGCCATAAAGGCACCGTTGGCTTCGTGTCGCACCGGGATCATCTGGATACTGGTGTCTTCAATGGCGTCAAACAGGCGATCGATTTTGGCACCGGGGATACCAAAAATGTATTTGATGCCGAGTGATTCCAGCTGCCTGGCGATTAACTGTGCGCCATTTTGTTTTGAAGGTTTGGATTGCATTTGTTGTCCTTATTATATTGCCTGACGTTGTTATTTTTCCGCCTTTTCGATGGCGGTACGAATGTCTTCCGGAGCCAGATTGGCGCGAAGAAAATCCGCGGAAGCTGGGGTGTCGATCACCAGTCGCGATACTTTGCCAATCTGGAGGAATCCTGACGAAATGCTGTAATCCTGAATATGGCCGCCTCCCTGGCGGTCATCGGTAATAAAATGTTCGTGATAGCCGGGCACATTGATTCCCGTGGTGTATTTGGGACTACGAAATCCAGCCACGACCCCTTGTTTTTGAGCGAAACGGAAGGTGGGCTGCTCTTTGACCACCTCAAGCATGGGTCGGTAAGGCCGGGTCTGTTTAGGCACGGTGCGGGTGCGGACAAAGTCGAAGATGCCATCAATGCGGATCGCGCAGAACAGATTATCGCTCGGAACCATGTCGTCGATCAGTTCGTGCACGGCGTCGCGGGACATACGTGATGTCAGTGGCAGTTCGATATCCGGTTTGAAAAATGTCATGACCGCAAAAGGGGTTTTCTGCGCCATGTCTGCCGGGTTGGCTGAACCATCGGATTTGAGTTGAAAGACTTCTTTGTCAAAAGCAATCAGCTCACCATCGAGCTGATTAAATGTACCCAAACCAAAATCGCCGTGCTCCAGCAATTGCTCTATGGTTGTTGAGCCTTCGTAAACGCCGGCGATCAGGGCGCTCATCAACGAGGTCTGATAAATCTCACCATCACCAGTAACGTGATGATATTCGGCAAATTCTTTCGCTACATCGAGCGAACAAGCACACAGAGGG
>NZ_WXWP01000314.1:0-8098 GCF_009904765.1 Vibrio sp. V39_P1S14PM300 | reverse complement strand
GGTGAACACATGGAGCACATCGCCCAAACATCAGATCCTACGTATCTGTTAACCGTGGCAGCGATAGCAATTGCAGCGCTGCTGGTCTTAATCATTAAGCTGAAAGTTCACGCTTTCGCTTCTTTAACTCTGGTCAGTTTAGGTACTGCCATCGCCACTGGCGTCACCACGGACAAAGTGGTGCCGACCATGCTGAGCGGTTTTGGCGGCACACTGGCCTCGGTGGCATTGCTGGTCGGCCTGGGAGCCATGATCGGTAAGATTTTAGAAGTGACGGGCGGTGCAAAAGTACTGGCCGACACTTTGATTGGCCGCTTCGGAGAAAAGCGTGCGCCGCTAGCGCTTGGGATAGCGTCATTGTTGTTTGGCTTCCCCATCTTCTTTGATGCGGGATTGGTTGTGATGATGCCGATCATCTTCAGTGTCGCGAAGCGTTTCGGAGGCTCTCCGCTGAAGTATGCGTTGCCATCGGCTGGTGCTTTTGCTGTGATGCACGCCTTTGTGCCGCCTCATCCAGGCCCGGTTGCCGCGGCGGATCTGCTCGGCGCTAACATCGGTCTGCTGTTGTTCATCGGTATTCTGGTTGCGATCCCGACTTGGTATCTGGGTGCCTACCTGTTTGGTCTCTATTCAGGGAATAAGTTCGATATTCCGCTGTCGAAAGCGTTTTTCAACACCTATGCCATTATCGATGAAGCCAAATTGCCTAAGTTTGCCACCGTCATGACCATCCTGATCCTGCCAGTGTTGCTGATTTGTCTCGACACGGGGTTGAATACGCTCTCCGTTGCGGGGGTCATTGACGGTCAGTCTCCGGCGGTCGAGCTGCTGCGTATGCTGGGTAAAACGCCAATCGCGCTATTGATCACACTGCTTGCCTGTATGCTGGTGTTTGCTAAAGATTACGGTATGGCGAAGTTGGAAAAATTGTGTGGTGACTCTCTGGCGCCGATCTGTGCCGTGATTCTGGTGACAGGTGCAGGTGGGATGTTCGGTGGCGTTTTACGTGCGAGCGGTATTGGTGATGCATTGGCGGGCGTGCTGGCTGATACGGGGATGCCTGTGATTGTGGCAGCGTTTGTGATCTCAACCTGTTTGCGTGTGGCGCAGGGCTCTGCAACGGTGGCGCTGACCACCACGGCGGCCCTGATTGCGCCAACGGTCGCCGCCACAGCAGGCTTGAGTGAACTGGATCTGTGCTTTATCGTGATCGCCATTGCTGGTGGCGCAACCGTCCTGTCACACTTTAACGACTCAGGTTTCTGGCTGGTGTCACGCCTGCTGGAAATGGATGAAAAAACCACACTGAAGACGTGGACAGTGATGGAAACTTTACTTGGTGGCATCGCATTTATTATCGTTGCCACATTAAGCTTTATTCTTTAGAGGTTCTTTATGACAACCATTGAACAACGATTGAGAGAAATCAAAATCGTCCCTGTAATCGCGATCAATGACGTCGCCCAAGCTGTGCCGCTGGCGAAAGTACTGGTAGAAAATGGCCTGCCGTGTGCAGAAGTGACCTTCCGCACGGACGCGGCCGCAGAGTCAATTCGCCAGATGCGTCAGGCGTATCCGGAGCTGCTGATCGGGGCAGGGACGGTACTGACGACCGCGCAAGTGGATCAGGCTATTGACGCCGGCGCAGATTTTATTGTCAGCCCGGGGCTGAATCCGACCACGGTGAAATATTGCCAGCAACGTGGCATTGCGATCATCCCGGGGGTCAACAACCCAAGTTTGGTTGAGCAGGCAATGGAGCTCGGCCTGCGTACGCTGAAATTCTTCCCGGCTGAGCCATCAGGCGGTGTCTCGATGCTCAAAGCACTGACGGCTGTTTATCCGGTGAACTTTATGCCTACCGGTGGCGTAAACCCGAATAATGTAGCCAACTACCTGGCTCTGAATTCAGTGGTGGCTTGTGGCGGAACCTGGATGGTGCCGACCGACCTGATGGACAAGGGAGACTGGGCAGGTATTGCCGAACTGGTGCGCGCTTTATAGGGCGTGTGCGGCACGAATACGAAAACGGCGACCCGAAGGTCGCCGTTTTTTTGTTTATAGATTTTGCCTATCGAATAGATAGTTACAAGCAATTTTCTTTAAGTAGGGGAGCATGGGAATATAGTTTCCGAAAGCAAGACATGGCAAAGCCAATAACTTAAAGGAAAGCAAAGATTATGATTAATACTAAGATCAAACCATTTAGCGCAACAGCATACAAATCTGGCGATTTCGTTGACATTACAGAACAAGATGTTTTGGGCAAATGGGCGGTATTTTTCTTCTACCCAGCGGACTTTACATTCGTTTGTCCGACTGAGCTGGGCGACCTGGCTGACCACTACGAAGAGCTACAAAAGCGCGGCGTAGAAGTGTACTCAGTGTCGACTGACACTCACTTCACGCATAAAGCATGGCACGACAGCTCAGACACTATCGGCAAAATCAACTACTTCATGCTGGGTGACCAGACTGGCACCATCACCAACAACTTTGGTGTGATGCGTGAAGGTCAGGGTCTGGCAGACCGTGCGACTTTCCTGGTTGACCCAGAAGGTGTGATTCAGGCGATGGAAATCACCGCCGAAGGCATCGGCCGTGACGCAGAAGATCTGATGCGTAAAGTGAAAGCGGCTCAATACGTTGCGGCTCACCCAGGCGAAGTATGCCCGGCTAAATGGAAAGAAGGCGAAGAAACGCTGGCGCCTTCTCTGGACCTGGTTGGCAAAATCTAACCACGCCTAATCTATAAACGTTTGATTACGTTTTAAATTAAAGAGTGGACCGGGTGTTTTACCTGACGACCTAAATGCCCGGTTCGCTCTCCCTTTTATCCAGATTGACCACTCTTAAGAAGCAATAACAAAAAGGTATTCCCGTATGCTAGACCAAGCGATCAAGCAGCAGTTATCACAGTATCTGACAAATTTAAAAGAAGACGTCCGTTTAGTGGTCAGCCTAGATGAAAGCAAAGGCTCACAAGACATCCTCGCTTTGGCTAAAGAAATTGCCGAGCTGAGTGAATTGATCAGCGTTGAACGCGACGACGCAGCCAGCGAACGTAAGCCGGTCATGGCCGTGACCAACCCGAAATCGGGCACGCAGTTGCGTTTTGCCGGTGTGCCTATGGGGCATGAGTTCACCTCGCTGGTGCTGGCGCTGCTGCACTCTGGCGGTCATCCGATCAAACTTGAACCGGCGGTCATTGAACAAATCGCCAAACTGGATAAAAAGCTCGATGTTGAGGTGTTTATCTCGCTCTCATGTCAGAACTGTCCGGATGTGGTCCAGGCATTTAATATGATGGCGGCCATCAACCCGGATATCCGCGCGACCATGATCGATGGTGCGTTGTTCCAGGACGAAGTGAAAGCGCGAGACATCATGGCGGTGCCGAGTGTGTTCATTAACGGTGAACTGTTTGGTCAGGGCCGTATGACATTGAACGAGATTCTGAACCAGTTAGATGATGGTGCGGCTGAAAAAGCGGTGGCCAGCTTGAATGAAAAAGAACCGTATGATGTGTTGGTTGTTGGCGGAGGACCTGCGGGCGCAGCGGCGGCAATTTACGCAGCACGTAAAGGCATTCGTACTGGTATTGTCGCCCAGCGTTTAGGCGGTCAGGTAATGGATACCATGGCGATTGAGAACTTCATCTCTGTGCAACGTACCGAAGGTCCAAAGCTGGCAGCCAATATGGCGGAGCACCTTAAAGAATATGGGGTGGACATCATTACAGAGCAACAAGCAGACAAATTGATGGGTGCGGAATTTACCAATGACGGCAAAGTCCATGTCAATCTGCAAAGCGGCGCCACACTGAAAAGTCAAAGTGTCATCTTGAGCCCGGGTGCTCGTTGGCGTGAAATGAACGTACCGGGTGAGCAGGAATACCGTAATAAAGGGGTTGCATACTGCCCACACTGTGACGGTCCGTTGTTCAAAGGCAAGAAAACCGCCGTGATCGGTGGGGGTAACTCAGGCATTGAAGCTGCCATCGATCTGGCGGGTATCGTTGAACACGTGACTGTATTGGAGTTTGCCGATGTACTGCGTGCCGACCAGGTACTGATCGACAAAGCTAACTCGTTACCAAACGTTGACATCATTACCATGGCGCAAACCACAGAAGTGATCGGTGATGGCTCTCGTGTGACGGGCCTGCAGTACAAAGACCGCAACAGTGATGAGCTCAAACAACTGGATCTGTCAGGTATCTTTGTCCAGATTGGTCTGGTACCCAACACGGAATGGTTGAAAGACTCGCAGGTTGAGTTGTCTGCCCGCGGTGAAATCGAAGTAGGCAGTCGGGGTGAAACCAGCATAGACGGTGTGTTTGCCGCGGGTGACGCGACGACGGTACCGTACAAACAAATCATCATTGCGATGGGTGAGGGGGCCAAAGCCAGCTTGGGAGCCTTTGACTACCTGATTCGCAAACAAGCGTAACGGCAAATCTATCCACTTTTAAACGAGCCCAATCGGGCTCGTTTTTTTATTGGTGATGCTGGCTGCTGGCCAGCTCTGAACAGACAGACTGCAAAAAGGCCGATATTTTCGGTGCCAAGAACTTGCGCCCGGCATAGAAAGCGTACAGCACAAGGTCGTTGGCAGGATACTCTAAGCTGACGGCTTGCAGCTGGCCAGTGACCAGTTCTGTCTCACACATGGCTTGCGGCATGATGGCCAACCCCAGCCCGCGTATCGCCGCTGCTTTAGCGATGTGACCACTGTTGACCCGGAAAGTAGATTTTGGATGGAAGGTGACAGGTTGTTTGTCGCCCTGGAATACCCAAGGCGCACCGTTAAGCGCAGACAAGCTGGTGATGCACGGCATGTGCTGGAGATCACTGAGACAGCGTGGCGTTCCGTAGCGGTCAATAAGCTCCGGTGATGCGACCACAACACTGGACCAACGACACAGCTCAACAGCGACCCAACCACTGTCCGCCAGTGTGCCGCGATTGTAAGTCAGGATCAGATCAAATCCGTCAAGAAAATCTTCTCTTGGGTGCAAACTGGTGTCGCACAGGAACTGAACGTCAGGATACGAGCAGCAAAAATCCACGGCAGCCTGAGCCAGTGGAGGAATGTCAGGCATCAGTACTTTGAGTTGTCCGGTGATATGACGGGTGTGGTTACTCACTTCGTGCAGGGCATCATGCAAGGCGCTCAACAGATGCTTGGTCGAACTGTAGAGCTGTTCCCCGGCGCGGGTGGGCGTTACCCGACGGGTGGTGCGTTCCAGTAACTTGGTGCCGAGTTTGTCTTCCAACAGAGCAACATGACGACTGACGTTAGAAGTGGGAATGGAGAGGTGTTCGGCAGCCTGTTTAAAACTGTGCTGCTCGTAAACACACTGGAAGCTTTTCAGCCAGATTGGGTCAATATCATCCAACACATTTATTATCCCATTATGTGAAATTATCAAACCAATTTTACGCCCTTTATCTAATAATCTTCAATTGTAAACTGGGGTTTTGCTTTCAAGGGGCATTGCTATGTTGCACAGTTCTACACTTTCCACTCCGCAAAATACGTCACCATTGTTCATCGCGTTTTTGGTGCATTTTCTGTTAGCGCTGGACGCGCTGGTGATTGTGCCATTTAGTGCCGTGATCACGACGCAACTGGCGGTGTCTGGCGCGCTTGCCGGTTATCTGACCATGGCTTATGCGCTGGCTGCGGGTGTGACGTGTCTGCTGTTTAAAGGCGCAGACAACATTAATACGGAGCGGCGACGTTGCCTGACACTGCTGCTTGGCTTGGCGCTGGTAACAGGCGCGAGTGTGTGGGTGGCATCTTTCGAGTGGATGCTCATTGCCAGAGTAGTGGCCGGGGTGTGTGGCGGTGGCCTGGCCGTAGTCAACCTTAACCTGATGGTGTTGCAGGTCGATGATGAACATCGCAGAAAGCACACCGCACTGTTACTGAGTGCTTTTCCGCTTGCTCTGACACTGGGCGTGCCGTTACTGCTCCTGTTGGCCGGAGATCACTGGCAGTGGTCGTTTGCCATCCTTGCGTTGTCACTGCTTGCGGTGTGGCTGGTATTTTTCTTGATTTGCCGCAGAATCGCCCCGGGATCTGAGCCTGACAGCGGCGGGCAAAATCCGCGTTTTTCCGAAGCAGTCGCTGAGCGCAGAGTATTGTGGTTTGCTGTTGCCATGATCAGCTCGGCAGTGCTGGGGACGTTTGTGGTATCGACTCAGTTTCCGGTGATGCTGCACCTCAACCTGACCATCGGGGCCGGGCTGCTCAGTGGCTGCTATACATTTGGAGGACTGGGCTCGTTTATCGTCATGCAAACTTACGCCCGCCTGAAGTTAACGTCAGGGCTGTCAGGGCAATGGATATTTATACTGACCGCTGTCATGCTGGGTGCAATGGTCTGTGGCTTCAATACACAGGATGTGTGGTTGGCGGCGGGGGCTTTTGTGTTCTTCATTATCGCCAGTTCTGCGCGAAGTTTAATCCTCGCCACTGAGATGATCGCAACATTACCGATCGCTGTGAGAAATCACATCATCGGAATTCAGAACGCGTTGCAACATTTTGCCGTCGGAGTTGGTGGGGCACTTGGCAGCGCGTTGATCGCCACAGATCGACATGGGCAGCTGGATTTTTCCGTCATGCTTTGGGCTGCGGCGGCACTTGGCGTGATGCCCGTGTTGCTGTGGCGATACCGGCGTTGGGAATCTTGAGGCGCTGAAAACAAAAGCGGCCCAAGGCCGCTTTTGGACAGGATTTGGTGTGGTTTAGCCAATCACCATCTGACCCAGAACGTAACCCAGGCAGCAGGCACCCACGACACCGATCAGACCGACCGACATAAAAGAGTGGTTGAAATACCACTTACCGATTTTGGTGGTGCCGGAGGTATCAAAGTTGACCGTCGCAATATCGGATGGGTAGTTCGGAATGAAGAAGTAGCCGTAGACGGCGGGCATAATACCGATCAGCAGCGCTGGATCCAGTCCGAGCCCGAGGCCAACCGGCAACATCATCCGGGCAGTGGCGGCTTGCGAGTTAACCACCACCGACACAATGAACAGCGCCAGTGCGAACGTCCACGGGTAGTTCGTCACCATCTCGACAATGCCTGATTTGAATTGTGGCATGGCGTACTGAAAGTAAGTGTCAGACATCCAGGCAATACCGAAAATCGCGATGGCGGCCACCATACCGGATTTGAATACCACACCGTTGGGCACGTTGCGCGGATCGGTTTTGGTTGCCAGCAGAATCACACCGCCGAAACACAGCATCATCATCTGAATCACCACGGCCATACTGATCGGCTTGGAGCCGTCAGTAATGGTGCGGATTTCCGGAACCATGGCGATCACCACAATGGTCAGAATCGATAGCATGAACAGCAGGACCGAATTACGCGCCGAGGTTGGCAGCGTTTCGTCCAGTGACGTGGCAGTGGTATTGAGGATGCGCTCACGCCATTCCGGGTCCTGAAGGCGGGCCTGATATTCGGGGTCGTCATCCAGCTCTTTACCACGCTTTAAGCTGTACAGTGACATCAGTAACGTGCCGAACAGCGTTGCCGGGACAGTGACCAGCAAAATCGACAGCAGGGTAATGTCGTGCTGAATATTGGACAGTTGTGCCAGATAGTACACCACCGCCGCTGAGATAGGTGATGCAGTAATGGCGATTTGCGAAGCAACTGAAGAGGCGGCCATTGGCCGCTCAGGGCGAATACCGTTTTTCAACGCAACGTCGCCGATGATTGGCATGATGGAATAGACAGCGTGACCCGTGCCGAGCAGGAAGGTCATAAAATAAGTCACAAACGGGGCGATCAACGTGACTCGTTTTGGGTTCTTACGCAGTACCTTTTCTGCGACCTGCAACATGTATTTGAGGCCCCCGGCTGCTTCCAGAATCGAAGCACAGGTCACAACTGCAAGAATGATCAGCATTACGGTAACAGGTGGTGATGTTGGCGGCATCTTGAAGACAAAGACCTCAATCACCAGACCGATACCGGACACGACACCCAGCCCGATACCGCCGTAGCGAGAGCCGATATAAAGCATCAGCAAGAGGAATAAAAATTCCAGATAGAGCATATTAACAACCC
>NZ_WXWP01000288.1:0-8139 GCF_009904765.1 Vibrio sp. V39_P1S14PM300 | reverse complement strand
CCAAAACATTTTATTAACAATAGTTGTAAATACTTAATAACCGATCGGTAGCAAAATAAAAAATGAAAGCCACGCCATTAAAAACTAAAGGATTTTCGTTCAAACAGTTCTCGATAGAGGGCGGTCAGTCTGGCATGCCGGTCAGCACAGACGGCGTGATGCTCGGAACCTGGGCTGACATCGAACCCGCTGAACGCATACTGGATATCGGCACGGGCACCGGGCTACTGGCGCTGATGTGTGCCCAGCGACAACCGCATGCACATGTGACGGCGGTGGACATTGAGCCCAACGCCATTGCCGCAGCGCAGCACAACGTCACCAACTCAGCCTGGCAGGCACGGATTGAGATACTCGAAGGCGACATTCTGTCGATGCCGCTAACCGGCAGCTTCGACGCCATCGTGTGCAATCCTCCGTACTTCAACAGCGGCGAGCAGTCACAGCACCAACAGCGCGCCACCGCTCGTCATACTGACCGTCTCTCCCATCAGGCGTTGATCGCACGCTGCGCTGAATTGCTGACGCCAAACGGATGTGCCAGTTTCGTTCTGCCCGACAGCGAAGGCGAGGCATTTATCCGTCAAGCCGAACAATCCGGCTGGTTTGTCACCCGCTTATGTCGGGTCAAACCGTCAGACACCAAACCGGTCCACCGCTTACTGTTCGAACTGGCTCGCTCCGCCGCACCTTGTCAGGTGAGCGAGTTAACCATCCGGGAAAATTTGGATTACAGCCAGGCCTTTATCGAACTGACGCGAGAATTTTATTTGAAGATGTAGAAATAACCTGTGACCCTACTTAGCAATGGCTTTATACTATGCGCCCTTTAAATTCACTCAACAGCGCCGAATGGCTCGCGGAGACACCACAGTGATCAAAACTTTTGCCGACCTCGATCTTGATCCGAATCTATTGACGGCCATCGAAGAGATGGGCTACTCCCGTCCAACCCAGATTCAGGCCCAAGCCATTCCTGAAGCACTGGAAGGTCGCGACATTCTGGCGTCAGCACCAACCGGTACCGGAAAAACCGCCGCCTTTGTCCTGCCGGCACTGCAATTTTTGAGCGATTTTCCGCGCCGAAAACCCGGACCGGCCCGAGTGCTGATCCTGACGCCGACCCGCGAACTGGCGATGCAGGTGGCCGATCAGGCCCGTGCGCTGGCCAAGCACACCAAACTGAACATTTTTACCATCACCGGTGGTGTTCAGTATCAGGAACATGCGGACATTCTGGCGACCACACAAGACATCGTGGTCGCGACCCCCGGGCGTCTGATGGAATACATTGAGGCTGAGCGTTTCGACTGTCGCGCGATCGAATGGCTGATCCTGGACGAGGCCGACCGCATGCTCGATATGGGCTTTGGCCCAACCGTCGACCGGCTGTCCTCTGAGTGTCGCTGGCGCAAACAGACGCTACTGTTCTCCGCCACACTGGAAGGCAAAGGGGTGGAAGGCTTTACCGCGGATCTGCTCAAAGAACCGGCCGAAGTGGACGCCGAGCCGTCACGTCGCGAACGCAAGAAGATTGCCCAGTGGTATCACCGTGCCGACGACATGGAGCACAAACTGGCGCTGCTGAAAACCATCATTACCGAGCAAGCAGAACGCACTATCGTGTTTCTCAAAACCCGCGAACGTCTGGCAGAACTACGTGCTGAACTGGAGAGCGCCCAGATCCCATGTGCCTGGATTCAGGGTGAGATGCCACAAGATCGCCGGAATAACGCCATCAGCCGTTTTCGTACCGGTGACGTCAATGTCCTGCTCGCCACCGACGTTGCAGCGCGTGGTATCGATCTGCCCGACGTCAGCCACGTGATCAACTACGATATGCCGCGCAGTGCCGATGTTTATCTGCACCGCATCGGTCGTACGGCCCGCGCCGGGAAAAAAGGCAATGCGGTTTCTCTGGTCGAAGCACACGACCAACCCATGATGGACCGGGTTGCCCGCTACGTGAAAGAAGACATCAAAGAGCGTTTCATCAAAGAGTTGCGTCCTAAACACAAGAAGCCGGTGTTTAAGAAAAAGAAAAAAGACGATAAGAAAAAGGCGGCGACGAAAAAAGCAACCGGTACCAAAAAGAAAGTGGCGAAGAAAAAGAAGTAACCCCAAACTAAAAACGATAAAAAAGGTGATGCCCATGGCATCACCTTTTTTAGTGTCCAAATCCCGGTCCACAGGCCGGGATGTCATGCTCAGTGTTCGCGAGTCGCGCGGAACTGGACGTCCGGGAAACGTTCCTGAGCCAGGTTCAGGTTCACCATCGTCGGTGCGATGTAACTCAGGTTATCGCCGCCATCAAGCGCCAGGTTTGCCTGGTTCTTACGTTGAAACTCTTCCAGAGTCTTCGCGTCGTCACACTCAACCCAACGTGCCGTGGCCACATTTACGCCTTCATAGATAGCTTCAACGTTGTACTCCGCTTTTAAGCGCGCCACCACAACATCAAACTGCAGTACCCCCACCGCGCCCACGATCAAATCGTTGTTTTGCAGCGGACGGAACACCTGTACTGCCCCCTCTTCCGACAGTTGCACCAAACCTTTAAGCAACTGTTTCTGCTTGAGTGGATCTTTCAGGCGAATGCGACGGAACAACTCTGGAGCAAAGTTAGGAATACCCGCAAATTTCAGTGCTTCCCCTTGCGTGAAGGTATCACCAATCTGAATAGTACCGTGGTTGTGCAGACCGATGATATCGCCGGCATAAGCGTTCTCCGCCCGGGAGCGATCGCCGGCCATGAAGGTCACAGCATCGGAAATGTTGATCTGCTTACCCAGTCGCACGTGGTTCATTTTCATGCCCTGAGTGTAGGTGCCCGATACGATGCGCATGAACGCAATTCGGTCACGGTGTTTCGGGTCCATGTTGGCCTGAATCTTAAATACAAAGCCAGAGAACTTCTCTTCGTTCGCTTCTACTTCACGCTCATTTGCCTGACGCGCCAGAGGGGCTGGCGCCCATTCAGTCAGACCATCTAGCATGTGGTCCACACCGAAGTTACCCAGTGCCGTACCGAAGAAAACCGGGGTCAGCTCGCCGCTCAGGAACAGTTCGCGATCAAATTCATGCGACGCTCCCAGAACCAGCTCCAGCTCTTCACGTAACTGCTCCGCCAGTTCGGCACCGATGGCCTCATCCAACTCAGGGTTGTCCAGGCCTTTCACAATACGCTGTTCCTGGATCGTGTGCCCCTGACCTGTGGTGTACAGAATCGTTTCATCACGGTGAATGTGGTACACCCCTTTGAACTCTTTACCGCAACCAATCGGCCACGACACCGGCGCACACGCGATGTTCAGTTCGCTTTCGACTTCGTCCAGAAGCTCCATTGGATCACGAATATCGCGGTCCAGTTTGTTCATAAACGTCACGATCGGCGTATCACGCAGACGAGTAACTTCCATCAGTTTACGGGTCCGGTCCTCAACACCTTTCGCGGCATCGATCACCATCAAACAAGAGTCTACCGCCGTCAACGTACGGTAGGTGTCTTCCGAGAAATCTTCGTGTCCTGGCGTATCCAATAGGTTCACCAGGCACTCGTTGTACGGGAACTGCATCACCGATGTGGTAACCGAAATCCCCCGTTCCTTCTCCATTTCCATCCAGTCAGATTTGGCATGTTGAGCCGAGCCTCGGCCTTTAACCGTACCGGCGGTCTGAATGGCACGTCCGAATAACAGAACTTTTTCAGTAATGGTGGTTTTACCCGCGTCCGGGTGAGAAATGATCGCAAACGTACGACGTTTGGACACTTCACTCAAAAATGCGTTTGACATGGAAATGGTCTTCTCTTGGGCTAACTGGGTGAAAAAAGCCGGCGCCGGGCCGTCAGTTAGCAATGCGATTTAATTTTGCGCGGTATTTTCGCTTATATTGCTGCTCGGGGCAACTTTGGATGGCGACGGTCAGAAAAACAGATAGCTCATGATGATCGCATCTTCGTGACCGGATTGCGTTGGGTAGTAGTTGCGGCGCCGATCTACTTCATGGAAACCCGCTAGGTCGTATAACTGATAGGCTCGTTGATTGCTCTCGCGCACTTCCAACCAGGCACTGTCGGCGCTCAGTTGCTGACACAACTCAAGAAACCCGTCCAGCAGCATTTTACCGTAGCCTTGTCCCTGACAGGCCGGATCAACGGCAAGGTTAAGCAGCGTGACTTCACCGACAATATTTTGTGCGTAAAAGTAGCCGACGACCTGTTCTTCGGCCAGCAGTACATGATGGCGGCCTCCACGGCTGTTAATATCGCGGATCAAATTGTGTGACCAAGGGTGTGTATGAGCTTGGGTTTCGATCCGATACACCGCGTCAAGGTGCTGAACGGCTAACGGCATTAAGCGAGTTTGGGTCATGATAATTTACTGATAAGAACAGATTTGCTGCCACAGCGCACGGCGTAGCGTGTTATTGCCATCAATGTCGCTCAACATCGGAGTATGAAGGACGTGAGCATCAATGCCCGCCTGAACATCACATCCGGCAAACCAGATCCATTTCAGATGTTGCTCACTGATAGCGCTAAAATCGTCAGGCAGAATATGCCGCGCCTGTCCCAACTCAAGCTTGATGCTTTTCAACACACGCGCAAACATGGCGGCGGTCTCGCCTCGCGGGCATGAGGGGGCGACCAGCAGCAGCTGACAGGATTCGGGTAAATCCACCTGAGTAGCCTGGTAGCCCGTCAGCCGCTCTGGATGCGTCAACTGCCAGTACTGGATTCCCATTTCGGATAAATATTGAGTCTCGGTGTTGGACATAGTCGTGTTACCTGATGTGAGGCGCTCATCCTATCAAATTAATGGGGAAAAAGTCACAAACCTTGTGCCTTTCCCTGTCATTGGGCTTTACATGGATGGAGATAACAAAAAAGGGGCTTGAGCCCCTTTTCGACCCGCACCGGGCTATTGCGTAAATTCCGGGCTGTATTCTATCAGGCCACTGCGGTTATTCAGCATGCCCTCGGCCAACTCACATATCTGAAAAGCGCCAACCGGCACATCCCATGGGCAGCGCATCTGGTATTGTTCGGCGGGTTGAAAGCCGAAACGCTGATAGTAATCCGGATTGCCCAGCACCACACATACCGGATAACCAAACATCAGCAGAGACTCAAAACCCTCTTTAATCAGGGCAGACGCGATCCCCTGACCACGATGCGCCTTAGCCACCGCCAACGGCGCCAGCCCTTGCCAATTGAGGTCTTCCCCATTGAGCGTCACCGGCGTAAACATCACATGACCAATCACTTCGCCCTCATCGCTGCACGCGACCAGAGACAGCGTCAGACGGCTGTTTTCACGCAAAGACATCACCAATTGCGCTTCGGCATCGGTGTCAAACGCAGATTTCAACAAGCGATCGATCGCCAGGATGTCTGCCGGAGCTTCAGTTCGAATAAGCATTCATTACCTCATTTTGTGTTATCGGGGATTGTAAGCCCTTTTGCACAAAATCGGCCAGTTGTTCGAGTAAAATTTGCAGCGTTCTGGGTAATAAATCCAGATCAACGCTGTCCATCAGATTCTTGACTTCCAGTCCCAGCTCCGTGTCTCCCTCAATTGACAAACGCCGCTGAAAAAACAGGGTATCAGGATCTTCTTTCCGCCCGGCGATCAACACCAAATCATTCAGGTTAGCAGAAAAGCTGACGTCATGCTCCACCGCACCATCAGCCACCATCAGACGCTCATTCTGATAGCTGACATACCAACAAAGTAGCATATCTTTTATCTCTACTTTCAACCATTTATCTTCCAGAAAATCAAAATCCCCCTCTTCGAGGGATTCTTTAAATACGGTTTTAAGTCCCTCTAATAAGGCTTTTTTTTGTACGATTGGAGGTAATAAGTGGACTGGAGATCGCAAAATTGACGCTGCATTTTGAACTAATTGAGTACGAATCTTGTTAATCACGAGCGTTATCCGTTACTTTGTTGTGAGAATTCCTCATCATAATGGATGTGATAACGTCGGTTCCTGTTGTGTATCAATAAACCCGTATCTAGCTGTGATGCTTGATCTAGCGTGAATCACAGTTATAGTGAATATCATCAACAAACATTACAATCCATGTGAATGAAACAGCTCTTTGGGAGTCGGTAGTACTACATGCCTGCGCAACAATTAAAGCACTGGTTTGCCAAAATAACGGCCCATAGCCCGTTTTTCTTTGCGATTTTGGACAATCAGCATAAGTACGCCGTGGTTAACGATCGCTACTGCGACATTGCCGGACTCAACAGTGAAGAGTTGGTCGGGATGAGCGATGCCCAAGTATTGGGTGCGCAGTTCTATCATCATCTCAGACCGTATTACGAACGGGCATTTCAGGGCGAAACCATTGAGTCCGAAATCACCCTCAGTGAAATCGACCTCGAAACCAGCCTGCAATTCTGCCTGACCCCCGTCGATGACAACGGCACTGTCCGTCATATTCTGTTTCATGCCATCGACACCTCAGAAAAACAACTTCTGATCCGCTCGCTGGAAGAGTCCGAAACACGCTTTTCCACTCTGACCACTCTGTTGCCCGACGGTATTCTGCTGGTCGAAGACGACTGCATTTTGTCCGCCAACCCGGCGGCGGTAAGACTGCTCGGCTTCAACAGCAACAACGATCTGCTCGGAGAAGAACTGTCAACGTTGTTTATCGATGAGAAAACCAAAACGGTTTTTAATACGCCGTTGGGGCTGTTACTTGCGGAAGCGCCGCTGGTGTGTCTGACAGGACCGAAATGCGGCTTTGAACGCAAGGTGCAGTTGCATGCCGATGCCGCCACTCTGCTCGGCAGCAACACGCAACTGGTGCTGATCCAGGACGCCGACGAACAGCCGAAGCCATTATCGCTCGCCAAGAGTGAAAACGCCCATACCGACTCGTTAACCGGCCTGTTTAACCGCTTCGGTTTCACCAAACGTCTTGAGCAGTTTATCCAGAATGACACACCGCTGATCATGCTTTATCTGGATATCGACAACTTCAAAAACATCAATGACTCACTCGGTCATCACATTGGTGACAAAGTGATCAAAGAGGTCTCCTCCCGCCTGAAGCGTTTGCTGCCTCAGCACGCAGTCCTTGGCCATCTTGGCGGTGATGAATTCGGCATCATCATTCCCGAACCGGACAACAATCGCATGGCTGAGATGCTCTCCGAGCGCATCATTTCACTGATCAATCAGCCATTCGACCTGCATCATTTCAGCAAACGTCTTGCTTGCTCCATCGGCAGTGTTGCGTATCCGGGCGACGGCAACGATGCACGCATCCTGCTGCAAAATGCCGATACGGCGATGTATGAGGCCAAAGATCGCGGTCGCAATCGCCTGATCCGTTTCAACGATCAGATGAACAAAGAAGCCCGCATGCGTCTGTGGCTCGAGATCGAACTGCAAAAAGCACTGCAACAAAATGGTCTCGAGGTGTGGTACCAGCCCAAAGTGAATGCGCGCGATTTCAGCATCAACGGCGCCGAAGCGCTGGTGCGCTGGAAACATCCGGTGGAAGGGTATATTTCTCCGGGTGCTTTCATTCCGGTGGCGGAGCGCGCCGGCTTGATTGAGCACCTTGGCCGCGTGGTAATGCGCGATGTCTTCGCTACTGTCAAACGCTGGAAACTGCAGGGGATTTTACCTGGACGGGTGGCCATCAACTTGTCGCCGGAGCAGTTCGGCAACCCGAAACTGATCGACTTCATGGAAAAGTTATTGCGTACCACCGAGCTGGATCCGGCCTGCATTACTTTTGAGCTGACGGAAAGTGCGGTCATGAGTGACAGCGAACACACTCTGCAAATGCTCAATGCCATCAAGAAACTCGGCTTTGGTCTGTCGATCGATGATTTTGGAACCGGCTACTCGTCGCTGTCGTATCTGGCACGTTTTCCACTCGATGAACTCAAAATCGATCGCGCCTTTATCAGTGACATCGATACCCTGCCTAAGCAGGTCACTGTGATTGAAAATATCATCAATCTGGGCAAATCCCTCAATCTGACTGTGGTCGCCGAAGGGGTTGAAACTCAGCAGCAGGCAACCTTACTGTCCAATCTCAACTGCAATTCCATTCAGGGCTTTCATTTCTACCGCCCACAACCGAAACACGAAGTGGAAGAGCTG
>NZ_WXWP01000205.1:0-8168 GCF_009904765.1 Vibrio sp. V39_P1S14PM300 | reverse complement strand
GGAGGAGATAATGAAATATACCAAAACGTTACTGGCTATGGTTCTTTCCGCCACTTTTTGTCAGGCTTACGCCGAAGACAAAGTGTGGATCTCAATTGGTGCGGACGCCAATCAAACGGTGATGAAGTCCGGGGCAGAATCCATTCTTCCGAATTCCGTCGCCAGCAGTGGTCAGGTGTGGGTTGGACAAGTCGATGTCGCTCAGCTCGCTGAGCTTTCGCATAATATGCACGAAGAGCATAATCGCTGTGGTGGGTACATGGTACACCCTTCAGCGCAAAGTGCGATGGCGGCAAGTGCGATGCCCGCTACGCTAGCCAGCTTCGTGATGCCGCCGATTACACAGCAGGCGACCGTCACGGCGTGGCTGCCTCAGGTTGACGCGTCACAAATCACCGGGACCATCAGTTCGCTGGAGAGCTTCACCAACCGTTTTTACACCACCACTTCTGGAGCTCAGGCCTCGGACTGGATAGCCAGCGAATGGCAGGCTCTGTCAGCCTCTCTGCCCAATGCCAGCGTCAAGCAAGTGTCTCACTCAGGCTACAACCAAAAGTCGGTCGTTATGACCATTACAGGCTCAGAAGCGCCTGACGAGTGGATTGTGATTGGTGGTCACCTTGATTCGACCATTGGTTCACACACCAACGAACAAAGTGTTGCACCGGGTGCGGATGATGATGCTTCGGGTATCGCAGCCGTCACTGAAGTGATCCGTGTGCTGTCAGAGAACAACTTCCAACCAAAACGTAGCATTGCCTTCATGGCTTATGCCGCTGAGGAAGTCGGCTTGCGTGGTTCACAAGATCTGGCGAATCAGTATAAATCCGAAGGTAAAAACGTGGTTTCCGCCCTGCAACTGGACATGACCAACTACAAAGGTTCTGCCCAAGATGTCGTGTTTATCACCGATTACACTGACAGCAACTTCACTCAATATCTGACGCAGCTAATGGACGAGTATTTGCCGAGTCTGACTTACGGTTTCGATACTTGCGGGTACGCCTGTTCTGATCACGCATCATGGCACAACGCCGGCTACCCCGCCGCCATGCCGTTTGAGTCGAAGTTCAACGATTACAATCCGCGTATTCACACCACTCAAGATACGTTGGCGAACTCCGATCCAACCGGCTCTCATGCCAAGAAGTTCACTCAGTTAGGTCTTGCTTATGCGATTGAAATGGGCAGCGCAACCGGTGACACACCAACACCAGGCAATCAGCTGGAAGACGGCGTGCCTGTCACCGATTTGTCTGGTAGCCGAGGCAGCAACGTATGGTATACGTTTGAACTGGAAACCCAGAAAAACCTGCAAATCACCACCTCTGGTGGCTATGGTGATCTGGACTTGTATGTGAAGTTTGGCAGTAAAGCCAGCAAACAGAACTGGGATTGCCGCCCATATCTCAGTGGGAACAACGAAGTCTGTACGTTCAACAATGCTTCACCGGGCACCTACTCCGTCATGCTGACAGGGTACTCCAACTACAGCGGAGCCAGCCTGAAAGCCAGCACTTTCTGACATACGTCACTAAAAAAGCCCTGAGCATAATACTCAGGGCTTTTGATTATAGACGTGCAGTAATCACGTCAATCTCCTGCTGCCATTTGGCCTGCAGCGCTGGCTTCTGATGTTTGGGCTTGCGCCGTTTATCGTCTTCCAGCAACTGTTCCAGTTCCAACAAACGTTCTAATAACGCATCATCCTCCTGTTGTGGCTCCACCGGAGAGTGACAAGCAGCTAAACGATCGAAGTCACTTTGCCGTCCAACGTGACCGTTCGCATGCAATTGCTGATAGACCTCTTCCACGCTCAGGTATTCCGTCAGCTCGCCATGTTGGATCAGCCAGAACCGATTACAGCTTTGCTCTATCAGCTGCCGGTCGTGACTCACGATCAGCGCTCCACCCGGATACGTTTTCAAGGTCTCAAATAACTCTTCTTTCCCTTCCAAATCCAGGTGGTTGGTTGGCTCGTCGAGAAACAGCATGTGGTAGCGCGCCAGCGTCAAACCAATAAACAACAACCTGGCACGCTCACCACCACTTAATGACGAGACGCTTTGCTGATGACGCTGATACTCAAACCCGGCGCTAATCAACGCCTGTTTGCGCATATCATCGCTCAATGGTGCAAAGTCGCTCAGCGCTTCATTCAGCCCTGCCTCATCTTGTAGCTGTTGCAACGACTGATCGTAGTACCCCAATTTACATTGAGGATGGAGTTTGACACCGACAGTCTCACGCTGTTGATAGTAGCTGTAGAGTTGCTTGAGCAATGACGATTTCCCCGTGCCATTACTGCCCATGATCGCCACCCGGTCGCCGCTTTTTACCTGCTTGTTGACGACATCAAACAGATGGACGGATGACTGTGGAGGCCTAACACTCAATTGTTCGATATCGATTAAGCGATTGGCCGGCAGCGCATCGCCCTGCAAACTGAGAGTCCATGGAGCCCCGTCTGTCAGGCGGGTTTGTTGCTCGACCAGACGCTCTTTTCTGGCCTGCATGGTTTTGGCTTTACGGGCTAGATCTTCGTTGTCGTAGACCTTACCCCAGGTTGCTAGGCGTTTCGCACTCTGCTCCAGACGATCAATCTCTTTTTGCTCACTGGCATGACGCTGCAAATCTGCTTCGTCCCGCTCGGTCAGAGCGCCCCGTGCCAGAGAACAAGGCATCGAAAAGTGATGCAAGGTGCGATCTCGCATGATCCAGGTAGCATTGGTTACCCGGTCAAGCAATGCCTGGTCATGTGAAACCACCACAAAGGAGCCTTTCCAGTGATTCAGAAAGTTCTCCAGCCACAACAGTGCTGGTAAGTCTAAATGGTTGCTCGGCTCATCCAGTAACAGCAGATCCGGTTGATTGATGATCGCCCGGGCCAGCAGCAGGCGCATGTGTTGTCCACCACTCAGGCTGCCAACGGTCAGGTGCCAGTCTGAATCTGAAAAGCCCAGCTCAGACAATAACTGTTCAGCTCGCCAGGTTTCACCTTGGCTGACTTTCTCCTCTAATGCCTGGATGAGGGTCGCCTGCGCCAGACGTTGAGGCAGGTGTTGTTCGACATAAGCCAGTATGCAACGGTTAGCGATGATGACTTGCCCGTTGTAGTCCTGTTCAACACCACTGATTTGTTTAAGCAACGTGCTTTTGCCACAACCATTGTGGCCAATCAGACCGATGCGGTCGCCTTGATTGATGGTAAAACTGACCTCTTCAAACAGAGGAGAAGAAGCAAAAGAAACGCTTAGTGATTGTGCAGATAGATAAGTACTCATAAAAACTCAAGAATTTTGGGCGCAAAGCGCCTTTGTCAGTTGCTGACAATAATTCTCCGAGCTCGAGTGAAGAGAACTCTTTTTGATTGCTGCCTTGCGGCAGTCATAGATTCTAAATTTCGCTCAAGTCGGGATTATCGCAGCGCGAAGTCACAAACTCTTGAGCGAGCCTCTATAGCAAAGAAGCGTGCGTTGAACAAACGACACTGATGCATAGGGGACCTCCTTTTCAACGTTGAGGGAAACAGCACGTTTCCGGTGATTCGGTAACATAATCATAAACACAGGCGCCATACTCAGGCAAATACTGTGTCGAATAACAACGCGTAACTGCCTGTCTGATCTCAGTTTCTTTGCCTCAAAGTCAAAAAAGCCCGTTAGCAGACACCTAACGGGCAAAGGTTGAGAGAAATTCTGTCAGATTACTGCGCGTCCGGCTGATTCTCCGGCGCGGCTTCAACGAACGCCGGTAGCTGGTTTAAACGCTCCACAATGGCACCTAACAGCGGAAAGTCTGTCATATCGATACCAAAGCGAATCGCGTTGTAAACCTGCGGGACCAGGCAAACATCGACCAGTGAAACGGTATCACCGACGCAGTATTGCCCTGCCCGACCTTCCAACTTGTGCTCCAGAGCCCGAAAGCCGGTTTCGATCCAATGACGAATCCAAACTGACTTCTGTTTCTCTTCAACGGACAGTTCGTTAGTCAAGTATTGCAGCACTCTCAGATTGTTCAGAGGGTGGATATCGATGGCAATGTCCTGAGCCAACGCCTTGGCTGCAAAACGTGCCTCACCGAACAGTGGTATGATTGGGCAATCGGGATAACGTTCATCGAGATAATCAATAATTGCTAACGACTGGTTAAGCACCATCTCACCATCCACCAGAACCGGAACCAGTTGACTTGGATTCAGCGCTTGATACTCGGCGCTGTGTTGCTCACCACCGTTGTTCACCAAATGAACCGACTTTTGCTGATAGGCCAGTCCTTTCAGATTCAGAGCAATGCGAACCCGATAGGTTGCCGAAGAGCGCCAATAACCATAGAGAGTGCGTTCGGACATCAGTACTTCACCACTTTTTGGTTTATGGCACCAAAGATACTGTGCCCATCCTGATCCCGCATTTCGATACGGATGGTGTCACCAAATTTCATGAAGCTGGTTGATGCCTGGCCATCACGAATGGTTTCAATCATGCGCACTTCTGCTATACAGGAGTACCCGACCCCACCTTCAGAAATTGCTGTACCGTAGTCTGTCCCTTGTTTGTTCGACACAGTACCAGACCCAATGATTGCCCCGGCAGACAACGGACGCGTTTTCGCCGCATGCGCCACCAGTTCAGGGAATTCAAAAGTCATATCAACCCCTGCATTCGGACAACCAAATGCTTCTCCATTGTAGAAAGACAACAATGGCAAGCTGACTTTACCACCATCCCATGCATCACCCAGTTCATCGGGTGTCACGGCAACCGGTGAAAACACCGAAGAAGGCTTGGACTGGAAGAAACCGAACCCTTTTGCCAGCTCGGCAGGAATCAGTCCGCGTAATGACACGTCATTGACCAGCATCAACAAGCGGATCGACTGCGCCGCCTCCTGCCTGCTGGCGCCCATCGGTACATCCCCGGTCACAACCGCCACTTCGCCTTCGAAATCGATGCCCCACTCTTCGCTACCCAGTGGTATGTCATCACGAGGACCGATAAACGCATCGGAGCCTCCCTGATACATCAGTGGGTCAGTCCAGAAACTCGGTGGCATTTCCGCGCCACGAGCTTTGCGCACTAACTCAACATGGTTGACATAGGCGGAACCATCCGCCCACTGATAAGCGCGGGGCAACGGCGATTCACACACCGACGGGTCAAATGGCATCTCATTCACCAGTTCACCGGCATTCAGCGCCTGATAGACTTCCTGTAGCTGGGACTCAACACGCGGCCAGTAATCCAGCGCCTGCTGCAGATTCTCCGCCACATCCGGTACCGGAACACATTTGCTCAGATCGCGGCTTACCACCACGAGCAAGCCGTCGCGAGATTTGTTTTTCAGGGTTGCTAACTTCATTTCTTATCCCTATTTTTCTGGATGCTCTTTCCAGCTGTAGACGTATTCTTTGTTTTCAACCTGTTGCGCTTGCGGGCTGAAGTTCAATGCGTGACGGGTATCGATCATGACCGCCACTTCATCGGTAAATTTCTTCTTGTATTCGCGTCCGGCTTTAAATGCTTTCGGGTGCGGGCCGTGCGTAAACCCGGCCGGATGAAATGTCACCATGCCAGCTTCAATGTTGTCGCGGCTGAAGAAATCTCCCGCGTGGTAGAACAGTACTTCGTCGTAGTCGTCGTTGTTGTGATAAAACGGGACTTTTAACGCGCCCGGATCGCTCTCAATCGGACGAGGCACAAACGTACATACCACAAATCCCTGCCCCACAAAGGTGGTGTGCGCCGAGGGTGGCAAATGATAACGATGTGACATCAATGGGCGAATGTCTCGCCAGTTGAGTTTGACCACCGCCAAATCGCCGTGCCAGCCAACTGCGTCCAATGGATTAAACGGGTACGTCACCACGCTGACCTGACCGTGACGTTTGAGGTGAACCTGAGTCTGATCCTCGGAGTATTGCGCACGAAATGATTCGTTGATCGACGGTACTTGAAGCACCGCAGGATCAAACACCGCGTGGTTGCCGACCAACCCTTTTTCAGGCAGAGAATAGGCCGCATCGGTATTTTCAATCATCAACACGAACATCGGCGCTTTGGGTTCAAGCCGCCAGTTGGTCGAGCGCGGGATCATCACATAATCCCCTTCACCGACTTCCAGATGACCATAATCACAATACAGATCGGCTTGGCCCTGATGGATAAACAGCAGTTCATCCCCGTCGGCGTTACGGACCAGAAAATCCATTTTTTCGTCCAGTCGCCAAATGCGCACCTTACAATCGGCATTGTGCAGCAAATCCGGCACTGCCCATGGAGAGTGCTGGGCGGCAGTTTCAACCAGATTAAAATTGAAAGCACGCGGTCGTAGCTCGCCTTCCCACTCGCTCCAACCCGTGGGGGCGTGCTGATGGTGGAAATGAGCCGCTGGGCCGAAGAATCCACTTCGGCCCGCTTCCCGTTCATAAATCGCCTCTTCCGGAAAATCTGCGTGTGCCTGACGAGAACACACTCCCTCCCGGTGAGGGAATGTGATCCATTTATGCATCGCTCAGCACTCCACGACGAATCTGATCTTCTTCTATCGATTCAAACAGCGCTTTGAAATTACCTTCACCAAAGCCTTCATTGCCTTTACGCTGGATGATTTCGAAGAACACAGGACCGATAACGGTTTGAGTGAAGATTTGCAGCAGAATGCCATCTTTCATCGGCGCGCCATCGATCAGAATTTGCAGTTCACGCAGTTTGTCGACATCCTCGGTATGCCCTTCCACACGAGCGTTGACTTTCTCGTAGTAGGTGTCTGGTGTCGGCATAAAGTCCATACCACGTTCGCGCAGTGTGCTGACGGTTTTGTAGATATCATCAGTACTCAGAGCGATATGCTGGATACCTTCACCATTGTACTCACGGATGAATTCTTCAATCTGCGATTTATCGTCCGATGATTCATTAATCGGAATACGAATTTTGCCACATGGTGCTGTCATGGCGCGGCTAACCAGCCCCGTCAGTTTCCCTTCAATGTCGAAATAACGGATTTCACGGAAGTTACCAATACGCTCGTAAAAACCGGCCCAGACATCCATGTTGCCCTGCTTCACATTGTGTGTCAGGTGATCAATGACGTAGAGGCCCGCATCCATTTTCTTCAGGCGCTCTTGTGCATCGTCGTAGAATTTGAAGTCCACGTCATAGATGCTGCTGCTACCATAGCGGTCCACAAAGTACAGCAGGCTTTCACCAATGCCGTAAACGGCTGGAATACTCAGTTCCATCGGGCCGATTTCGGTTACGTACTGTTTCGCGCCGTTAGCAAGCGCATGCGCCATCGCTTGCGCAGAATCGTGTACACGGAAAGCCATGCCACACACTGAAGGGCCATGTTCTTTCGCAAACTCTTCTGCCTGACTATGAGGCTGAGCGTTGACAATAAAGCTGATCTCGCCCTGACGATACAGCCACGCCTCTTTTGAGCGGTGCTTCGCGATCTCCGCAAAACCCAGCGAACTGAACAGTGCTTTCAGGTCGGCAATGCCTTTCTCATTTGCAGCGGTATATTCCACAAACTCAAAACCATCAGTGCCCAGTGGGTTGTACGATTCAGTCATGCTCTACTCCTTTAGGTTCATCACAGGGGCGTCCACACGCCCTCACAAAGCGGTATGTATTAAAGGTGAAGCACAACCAATAAAAAGGAAATACAGCAGGCTAAATAGCTGTAATAAAAAGAAATGACGGCCATCGTCACAATAAATTTACATAAATTAAACAACCTTTACATTATTTGCATTAAACACCAGCTAAACTGATGTTTAGAGACAAGTTTTTACTGTGTAACGAAACTCAGACGAGCACCCTGCAGGTGTAAATCTGTTACGCAGAAAGTACCGCTTGAATTACACAACAGGATTTCGAACAAAACGCTACGCAATCGATTCCCTATGCAACTTAGGTTTTTTGTAATTTAGGTGTGATTGTCGCGGAATGACAATTGTTTATTTATGGTTATTCACTATACTCTCCCTCTCATTTATGAGAAATCATTGAAATAATTAATAATTTGCTTGCATGCTAAAAAACAACCCAATAGCAAAAAGCACTATTAAAGTCATCATTGCCATTCTCCTGCTGCCAATGCCTATCGTGTTTCTGGCGGCTTACAAAGCAGGCTTGATGAGTATTGATGACGGACTGAGC
>NZ_WXWP01000031.1:0-8192 GCF_009904765.1 Vibrio sp. V39_P1S14PM300 | reverse complement strand
GGTTGCGACATGAGCAATGTCTCCCAAACCACTCAAACACTTCTCAATGCTAACCAGGCCTTTGCGCCGAATTATCAGGGAAAATTAAGCAATCATCTTTCAATGACATTGATTGCGCTCGAACGTTGCGGAGCTTCAGCCGAACGAATCCAGGCGTTTTACGACCACTATTGCCAACGTTTGGATCCCTTGGCAACGCACCAGGATGACGCTCCGCTGCGTTATGGCCAGCCTGAACAATTTGTCCGTTTCAGGCAGCACTACCAGTTGCAGTTGGAAACATTCGGGGTGGCGCAAACCCTGCATTCTCACCTTGATGAGCTGATTGCTGGCGTGAGTGCGGCCGCTTTTCACGCTCTCATCCGCCTCGCCTATGCACTAGAAGCAGAAGATATCCAGGAAATCGCCGCCGCGCTGGCGTACTGGGCCACTGAGTATCAACCGCTGACCGAACTAGAGTGTAGCTACGATTACGATGCGTCAGAACACATTCAGCGCGCTTACGCGCTCTATCACGACTTTGCATTTTCACCAGGCATCATCGTGGATCGTGTCCGCCAGATTATCAGTGCCAAGCAGTACGCCGCCATCGCAACCATTCCTTATGACCTGTCGGTCGAACAGGTCGCCCGGATCACGATAGAACAGTATCGTGGCAGCGACGATTTTACGCTGCTGCATGGAGTGACAGGTTTTGATGCCTTTATGTCGCTTCGCCACTACCTGAGTGACCCACAGAGAGGGCTACACTATTTCTGGCAGGCCTATGTGGCGGCGTTTGCTTCAACCAGCAACCAGTTGACCACTCAGGCGTGGTTGCCCGCCCCGGCACAAACGTGGCCGAACCTGATGCAACGAGCCGCACTCAGCCAGGACGACCATACCATCAAACTGACATACAGCTGCGCCAGGTTAGCCTGGCAGTTCCCACTCAATGCCTATCAGGAAGCGATCGAAACGCGACTGGTTAAGGAAGGACTATGAAAGCATACGTTGAGCACGCCAATCTAACGGTCGAAAATATCGACAACACCATTCGGTTTCTTGAGACGGCGATCCCTGAATTTGCGGTTCGCCACCGCGGCTTCAATAGCAAGCACTGGTGCCACATCGGCAGTGAGGACTCCTACCTGGCGTTGCAGGAACGAGAACCCAAAGATCAACCTTATCAACAGCGTACGCCCTACTATGACATTGGCGTCAACCATATCGGTCTGGTGGTCGGTGATGTGGGTCAAGTCCGGCAACGCCTGCTGGCGGCGGGCTATCAGGAAAACCCAATGTCGGTCTCGGAAGCGTTTCGCAAGCGGATCTACTTTTACGACACCGACGGCATTGAGTGGGAGTTTATTGAGTATCTCAGTGAGAAACCATCGGAGCGCAATCATTATGAATAATCCCCCTAAAGCCGCCGTCGTGTATTTTTCTCAGCATGGCATGACTGGCCTGCTCGCCAGTCATATCGCCGAAGGCGCCGCCAGCGCAGGTTGTGACGTGGAACTGTGCCGCATTGCTCCGGACACGATTGTCGAAGGGCGTTATCACAACGCCGCACTGTTTGACACCCTGAACCAATGTGACGCAATTATTTTTGGCAGCCCAACCTGCATGGGCTCACCGAGCGCACAGTTCAAAGCGTTTATGGATGCCAGCTGCGATTGCTACAGTAACAAAGCGTGGAAAGATAAGCTGGCGGGAGGCTTTACCACCGGAGGCAGTATCAATGGCGAGCAGCAACAAACGCTGCTCGCATTCATCACTCTGGCCTGTCAGCATGGCATGCTCTGGGCCGGACTGGATACGTCGCAGTTTACCGACTCGTCGGGCCTCAACCGAACGGGATCCAGTCTGGGGTTGGTGGCGAGCCCGGATGAACAGGGCAACGTACACCCGAACGATCTGAAAACGGCGTTCTACTACGGTCAGCGCCTTGCTGCCCTACTGATGCTCCCCGCAAAACACGGCACGCTGTTCAGGCGCAAGAAAGTGGAGTAGATTATTTCATCCATTCCCAACTTTCATGGATAAGCATGTTACTCGAAGGCATTGAAACGCTGCTGGTGCTGAGCAAAGAAAAAACCATGAGCCGCACTGGCAGTGTACTGTACATCAGCCAGTCGGCCGTCAGTAAACGAATTGCGAATCTGGAGCAGAGACTGGGCAAAAAGCTGATCGAACCGAGTGGACGGCACATCAAACTGACAGCAGACGCCTGCGCTCTGATCGACAGTATCGGCCCCAGTTTTAATGAACTGCGTGGGCTGATATTCGATCAGCAATCATTGCAGGACGACAGCCTGCTGAGGATCGACTGCTCGGAAACCTTATTGGCCGGTTATCTGGGCCCGGCACTGCAACGTTATATGCAAACCGACCGTCATCTCACCTTGACCACAAATCACACCCCCAGGATCATTGAAAACGTGCAGTCCGGTAAGGCAACCATCGGCTTTTGTGCCGGCCACCTGCCGGCGCACCATGGGTTGCTGAGTTTTCACCTGTGTGATGAACCGTTTATGGTCGTATTTCATCGCCCGTTGACGACAATTCCGGAGCAACTGCTGACCAATGATCTGATCAACCCGGCCAACAGCTACCAGCGAGCGGCACTGGCCAAACTGGGTGTTCAGCCTCTGATGGAAATGGATTCCTATACCGCGACGGCGCAACTGGGCTTGGCTGGCGTCGCCCCCGCACTGGTGCCACTCTCCATCATCCAAGCCCTGTCTATTGCTCCAGAGCACTGCTTCAGTTTTGCCCAACTCAAGCCGCTCTATCGTCCGATACATCTGTGTGTCAGGCCTAAAAGCTACCAGAGCGAGCGGGTTAAAACAGTGATAACAACCATTGCTGATGCTGTTCCCACAGCAGTTTTGCTGCCATCAACATCGACATCGTGATCACCAAAGGCCGAATCCATTTCTGGCCTTTGCTCACCACCACTTTGGCGCCAAGGCGGGCACCGATAAATCCACCGACCGCCATCACCAGCCCCAACTCCCAGATCGGCAGCCCAGCCATAATGAAAAACAGCAAAGCCGCAATGTTGGAGGTAAAGTTCAGCACCTTGGTTCTGGCGGTCGCTTCCACCAGCGAGCAGTGTGCGATCACCACAAAACAAACGGTGAAGATCGAACCGGTTCCCGGGCCAAAAAAACCATCGTAGAAACCGACTCCTCCCCCAACAGAAAAGGCGAACAGTACCTGCGGTAATTTAGGTTCTCCGCCACTCACCCGCGTCTGCGGGGAGAGAAGAAAATAGAGTGAGATGGCCAACAACAGCAAAGGAATTAAGCTAGTCAGCACCGATGCATCAATGTATTGCACCGCTTCCGCCCCCACGGCGGATCCGACAAACGTACAGGCGATCGCCAGTCGCATCTGTTTCAGACTGACAATGCCATTGCGAACAAAATACCAACTGGCCGAAAAACTGCCGAACGAGCTCTGCAGCTTGTTGGTCGCAAGTGCCTGAGTCGGGGGAATGCCAGCCGCCAGTAAAGCGGGCAGCGTCAATAAGCCACCGCCCCCGGCCATGGCATCAATAAAACCGGCGGCGCCCGCCACAACAAATAAAATCGCCAATAATTCGAAAGAGAGTTCCATTGTCTTCCTGTAGACATTCATCAACTTATGTGGACGAAATTATCACCATCCTGATCACACGCCCAGCGAAAGCTAAGATAGCAATCTATTCCCTATTTTCATCATTTATTTAGCGACAAAAAAAGCCCGCTCAGAGAGCGGGCAATGAGGTTGTCGTATAAGCCTAACATCGAGGCTTATTGTATTATTGGATTACGCCAGGCTTTGTTTCACCTTAGCGTGCAACTCCTGAACAGAAGTGACCGACATTTTCGCATCAGCGGTGTGCGCCATGCAGGTCGCAAACGCGGCGTTCAACGTTGTGGTGTAGTTCACTTTCTCAGCCAATGCGCCGCGGCGCAGAACTTTCGAATCTTCAATAGCCTGACGACCAGCAGCCGTGTTGACAATGTAGGTGTATTCGTTGTTCTTGATCCGGTCAAGAATGTGTGGACGGCCTTCGTGTACTTTGTTCACCAGACGTGGGTTGATACCCGCTTCGCCAAGAATCACGGCGGTACCGTGGGTTGCATCCAACTGGTAACCCAGCTTGACCAGCTTAGACGCCAGGTCAACCACACGCTCTTTGTCGCCTTCACGCACCGACAGAAGCGCACGACCACCTTCAGGGTAAACCGCGCCACAGCCAAGTTCCGCTTTTGCGTAAGCCTCAGCAAACGTCGTACCCACACCCATGACCTCACCGGTTGAGCGCATTTCAGGGCCCAATAGTGGGTCAACACCAGGGAATTTGTTGAATGGAAGCACCACTTCTTTCACTGAGTAGTATGGAGGAATGATCTCTTTGGTAAAGCCCTGAGACTCTAGAGATTGACCCGCCATTACACGCGCCGCGATTTTCGCTAGAGGTGCTCCAGTCGCTTTCGATACGAATGGTACCGTACGCGCAGCACGCGGGTTCACTTCGATGAGGTAAACGTCGTTGTCTTTCACCGCAAACTGCGTGTTCATCAAACCGCGTACACCCAGTTCGAACGCCAGCTTCTCAACTTGCTCACGCATCTTGTCCTGAATTTCCTGACTGAGCGTGTATGCAGGCAGTGAACATGCAGAATCACCGGAGTGGACACCCGCTTGTTCGATGTGCTCCATGATACCGCCAATCACCACGCGTTCGCCGTCACAGATAGCATCGATATCCACTTCCGTCGCATCATCCAGGAAACGGTCGAGAAGGACTGGCGACTCGTTGGATACACTGACCGCCTCGTTGAAATAGCGACGCAGATCTTGCTCGTCGTAAACGATTTCCATCGCACGGCCGCCCAGAACGTAAGACGGACGGACAACCAGTGGGAAACCGATATCTTTCGACTTCTCAATCGCCTGCTCCATCGTGGTGACTGTCGCGTTTTGCGGCTGAAGCAGACCCAGACGCTCAACGGCAGCCTGGAAGCGCTCACGGTCTTCCGCTCGGTCAATCGCATCAGGACTGGTACCTATGATTGGCACGCCTGCCGCTTCCAGGGCACGAGCCAGTTTCAGTGGTGTTTGACCACCATACTGAACAATCACACCTTTTGGTTTTTCAACGCGAGCGATAGACAGTACATCTTCCAGTGTGACGGGTTCGAAGTACAAGCGGTCAGACGTATCGTAGTCCGTCGATACGGTTTCAGGGTTACAGTTCACCATAATGGTTTCGTAACCGTCTTCGCGTAGCGCCAGTGACGCGTGTACACAACAGTAGTCGAATTCGATACCTTGGCCGATACGGTTTGGACCGCCGCCAAGAACCATGATCTTGTCTTTGTCAGTTGGGTTCGCTTCACACTCTTCATCGTAAGATGAGTACATGTAAGCTGTATCTGAAGAGAACTCAGCCGCACACGTATCCACACGTTTGTAAACCGGGTGAATATCGAACTGTTCACGCGCACGGCGGATTTCGCTCTCGGCCACACCCAGCAGTTTCGACAGGCGCGCATCTGAGAAACCTTTACGTTTCATCTGACGAAGTACTTCTTTAGTCAAACCCGCGTAACCGCCCGCTTTGACTTGCTCTTCCAGTTTCACCAGCTCTTCGATTTGCACCAGGAACCAGCGGTCGATTTGCGTCAGGTTGAACACACCATCGACTGACATCCCCGCACGGAATGCGTCCGCGATGTACCAGATACGCTCTGCACCCGCTTCTTTTAGCTCATGACGAATCTTAGTCAGTGCGTCTGGCGCTTCGAGATCCACCATTTCATCAAAGCCAGTCGCGCCCACTTCTAGGCCACGCAGCGCTTTGTGCAGAGATTCCTGCTGGTTACGGCCAATCGCCATCACCTCACCCACCGACTTCATCTGAGTAGTCAGACGGTCATTCGCACCCGCAAATTTCTCGAAGTTAAAACGAGGAATCTTAGTCACGACGTAGTCGATAGTTGGTTCGAATGATGCTGGCGTTGCACCGCCAGTGATGTCGTTCTGTAGCTCATCCAGGGTAAAACCCACCGCCAGTTTCGCGGCAATCTTCGCGATTGGGAAACCGGTGGCTTTTGAGGCCAGAGCAGACGAGCGAGATACACGTGGGTTCATCTCGATGATAACCATACGGCCATCTTTCGGGTTGATACCAAACTGTACGTTTGAACCACCGGTTTCTACACCGATTTCACGCAGCACCGCTAGCGATGCGTTACGCATCAGCTGGTATTCTTTGTCGGTCAGTGTTTGCGCTGGTGCCACTGTGATGGAGTCGCCGGTGTGGATACCCATTGGGTCAAAGTTCTCGATAGAACATACGATGATACAGTTGTCCGCTTTGTCGCGAACCACTTCCATCTCATACTCTTTCCAGCCAATCAGCGATTCATCGATAAGCAGTTCGTTGGTCGGAGACAAATCCAGACCACGGCGACAGATTTCTTCGAACTCTTCTTTGTTGTATGCGATACCGCCACCGGTACCACCCATAGTGAACGACGGACGGATGATACAAGGGAAGCCAACCATGTCTAACACTTTGTAAGCTTCTTCCATGGTCTTCGCGGTATCGGCGCGAGGACACTCAAGGCCAATAGACTTCATCGCTTTATCGAAGCGAGAACGGTCTTCGGCTTTATCAATCGCGTCAGCCGTGGCACCAATCATCTCTACGCCGAACTCTTCAAGAACGCCGTGCTTCTCCAGATCCAGAGCACAGTTAAGCGCCGTCTGCCCACCCATGGTTGGCAGTACCGCGTCCGGGCGCTCTTTCTCGATGATCTTGCGTACCACTTCCCACTGGATTGGTTCGATGTAGGTCGCATCCGCCATTTCCGGATCAGTCATGATGGTGGCAGGGTTCGAGTTCACCAGAATAACCCGGTAGCCTTCTTCACGCAGGGCTTTACACGCTTGTGCGCCAGAGTAGTCAAACTCACAGGCCTGACCGATAACAATCGGACCAGCACCAAGAATAAGAATACTTTGAATGTCAGTACGTTTTGGCATTATCTACTACTCCGAAATTAAGCGCTGTGTTGTTTGATTAGTTCGATAAAGTGGTCGAAAAGCGGCGCCGCGTCATGTGGACCTGGGCTCGCTTCTGGGTGACCTTGGAAACTGAATGCTGGCTTATCAGTACGGTGGATACCTTGTAGCGAGCCATCAAATAGCGAGACGTGAGTAGCACGTAGATTTTCCGGCAACGTTGCTTCATCAGCGGCAAAACCATGGTTTTGCGAAGTAATCATCACAACGTTGCGATCTAAGTCTTTCACTGGGTGGTTAGCACCATGATGACCAAATTTCATCTTCACCGTTTTGGCCCCCGACGCCAGCGCCAGAATTTGGTGTCCTAAACAGATACCGAAAACCGGCAGGCCTTTATCAAGGAATGCTTTGGTTGCTTCAATCGCGTAAGTACATGGCTCTGGGTCACCTGGGCCGTTTGACAGGAAAACACCGTCTGGGTTGAGGGCCAGAACGTCGTCTGCTGAAGTTTCAGCAGGCACCACCGTCAGGCGGCAGCCGCGGTCAACCAACATGCGCAGGATGTTGCGTTTTGCACCGAAGTCGTACGCCACAACGTGGTAGGGCAAGTCGCTGTCGTTTTTCGCTTCTGGAAGTCCACCCTCGAGCGTCCACGAGCCCTGTTTCCATTGATACGCTTCTTTTGTTGTAACTTCTTTCGCAAGGTCCATACCTTTAAGGCCGGGGAATTCTTTTGCTTTGGCCAGCGCCAGAGCTTCGTCCAGGTTGTCACCGGCCATGATGCAGCCGTTTTGTGCGCCTTTCTCACGCAGAATGCGAGTCAGCTTACGCGTATCAATATCTGCGATGCCAACGATGTTCTGTGATTTAAGGTAATCAGAAAGGGATTGTTCACTGCGGAAGTTGGAAGCGATGAGGGGGAGATCGCGAATCACAAGGCCTTGTGCATGGATGGAAGAGGATTCTTCGTCTTCGGCGTTGGTGCCGGTATTGCCAATGTGAGGATAAGTAAGAGTAACGATTTGCTGAGAATAGGAAGGATCAGTGAGGATTTCTTGGTACCCCGTCATCGAGGTATTAAAAACGACTTCACCAACGGACGTGCCATCTGCTCCAATGGAAACTCCGTGGAACACTGTCCCATCTTCTAGGACTAACAGTGCTGACTTACTCAAGACAAC
>NZ_WXWP01000236.1:0-8238 GCF_009904765.1 Vibrio sp. V39_P1S14PM300 | reverse complement strand
GTTGTTGATTGGCTAGGCGAATTGCTTTGGCGCTGTCAATTGGCAGCAATGTTTAACACAGCTTTGAGGGAAGTTTTATGGCGCTCACAAAGGCCGATTTGGCTGAGAACCTGTTTGAAAAGCTTGGATACAGTAAACGGGATGCCAAGGAAACGGTTGAAGTGTTTTTCGAAGAAATTCGTAGAGCTCTGGAAAGTGGCGAACAGGTAAAACTGTCCGGTTTTGGGAATTTCGATCTGCGAGACAAGAATGAACGTCCGGGTCGTAATCCGAAAACGGGTGAAGACATTCCTATTTCTGCTCGACGTGTCGTAACATTCCGCCCGGGTCAAAAACTGAAGGCTCGCGTCGAGAATATTAAAGTCGAAAAGTAAAGACGCATAAGACCACACTCCCGTATGTGGTCTTTTGTTTTTTCGTCAGCCACACAACGGTTTCAGAGCGAACAAGCGACCAAATGGTCGCTTGTTGTTTTTGGAGCAGAGTATTTTAAGCCGCCTGAATGTGAGTGGTAATGTAAGGTTGCCATGCGGCCTGATACAGTGCCTTTGACTGGCTACGAATATTCTTTATTCGAGCCATTTCTATATCGTTCAATGCTCGGTTCTCGCTCGCCGCCTGTCGCTCAATTGATTGAACCACTTCATACAAATCATGCTCTGGTCCGCTTTTCACGTCTGCGATGGCTTTCAGATGCAATTGCACTTCAGCGATTACGCCGGTTTTTGGCAGACGAACTAACAAGTTCAGATCTCGGTAGCCGGATGCCGCCGGTTTTTTAAAGCGGTTTTTCACTTTTACGATCGTTGCTTCACGGTCGAGTGCTTCGTAAACATCCACCAGGCTGGCTACATCGTTGGCAACGATGGTCGCTCGAGCCAAATCGGTAATGCGTTCGCTTTTCCCATTCAGTTCGTGGGCGATTTTTTCCTTGGCACGTTGCTCTGATTTTACCCCAGCGAAATATGCGTCGGTTGATGTCAGCAGTGCTGTGCTTTTACAAATGGTTTCCAGTTCACGCTGTGCTTGATGGGCTTTACTGTAGAGAACATCGAAATCTGTATAAGGCTGGAGGGGCGTGACGTCGATGGCTTGAATGCCATACAGGCCACTCAGGCTGTGTTTGAAGCGTTTAGAACAAACCTCGTTCTGGCTGGTTGAACGCGTTTCTTCGTTGCCAGGCACGGTAGGCATTGCTGCAAAGGCAGGTGCACGGCTTAGTACCAGAAGCATCAGTGCTGTAGTACGCAGAAATAAGCTCATTCGCTCTCCTTAACTTGCATCGGCTTATAAAGTGGGAACTTAAAAGGTTAAGCGCAAAGCAATTCGGTCTCTAACTTGTTATTGGGTTGTCCATGCTGAAAACAACGCATCCAGAATGCTGGTTTTTTAAACTATGCGACAAGTCACAAAATTATTGACTTTAAATTAGAGGTTTCTCAGAGCAGAAGGTTCATCTAAAACCTGTAACAAAGTGTTATCTGTCAAACAAGTGGAATCAGTATAGGCAGAGGAAGATTAATCGAAGATGAACACCGTCGTTCATTTTGGTTTATTTTCGAATTGGGGTAGGCTATGCCTCATGTAAAGTCAGTCACGAGATAAGAATGAGAGATCCAGAGTTCTGGCACAGCAAATGGGCGGCCAATCAGATAGGTTTTCACCTTGACGATGTGAACCCATTGTTGATTAAATTTTGGCACCATACCAATCCTGCACGAGAAGACAGTGTTTTTGTTCCATTGTGTGGTAAATCGGAAGATCTGGTCTGGCTGGCCAGCAAGCATGAGAGCGTTCAGGGTGTTGAATTGAGTACCATTGCGGTACGAGCATTTTTTGCCGAGCACTTTTATACCCCCTTGGTCATTCCGATCAGCGCTGAGCATGAGTTGTATCAGTTTGATGAGCTTTCCGTGTACATCGGGGACTTTTTTACCGCGCCGATCGAGCCGGTCGACATTGTTTATGATCGCGCTTCACTGGTGGCGTTACCTCAGGAAATGCGGGGCCAATATGTTGAATATCTCAAAACCCGGATAAAACCGGGTGGGCGCATTTTATTGGTGACGCTTGATTACCAACAAAATGAAATGGCGGGGCCGCCATTCAGTGTGAGTGAAGAAGAAGTTCGTCAGCTGTATGATGGCTACCAGGTGACGCGCTTGCATCGGGATGTTGCCGATGAATCACACCCCAAACGCGCAAAAAAAGGTTTGAGCCGATTTGCCGAAGAAGTGTTCCTGATTGAAGGATTTTGAAAAAGTGCCCGTGAATGGGCGCTTTTTTATATTTGTTCCCCGTCAGGAGATCTATTCGTAGGTCACTGTAACTTTAGAGGCGCAGTCGATGGCGTCAGTCAGTGCTTGCTCAAGGCTAGGTCGGCGGGTAATCACTACTCCTAAACGGCGGCGTCCTGCGATGTCTGGTTTAGCAAACAGACGTACTTGAGTCCGGGGTTGCAGCAGCGCCTGATCCAGGCCCTCGTAACCGATGTTGTCTGATGTTCCCTGTCCGAGCAGCACAGCAGAGGCGCATGGGCCGTATTGAGTAATGCCTGCGACAGGCAGTCCGGTAAACGCTCTAACGTGGAGCGCGAATTCTGACATGTCTTGAGACATCAGAGTCACCAGGCCAGTATCGTGCGGACGAGGAGATACTTCGTTGAAGATCACCTGATCGCCTTTTACAAACAACTCTACGCCGAAAATGCCGTATCCCCCCAATGCATTGACGATTTGTTCCGCTGTGTATTCCGCGGCCTTGCGTGCGTTGTCGGACATCACCTGAGGTTGCCAGGACTCGCGATAGTCGCCATCTTCCTGGCGGTGGCCGATGGGCGCGCAGAAATGCACACCATCGCAGGCACGTACCGTCAGCAGAGTGATTTCATAATCAAAATCAATGAAGCCTTCGACGATGACACGTCCGGCCCCAGTCCGTCCGCCTTCCTGAGCATAATGCCAGGCTGAGTCAATGTCTTCCTGTGTTTTCAGCACGCTCTGACCTTTGCCGGACGAACTCATCACTGGCTTGCAGACGCATGGCAAACCAACGTCTTGCACGGCTTGCTGAAACTCTTCGAAGGAATCAGCAAAACGGTACGGTGACGTATTCAGTTTCAAGGTCTCTGCCGCCAGGCGGCGAATCCCTTCGCGGTTCATGGTTAGTTGAGTGGCTTTTGCCGTCGGAACGACTTTCAACCCTTGCGTTTCAAGCTCAACCAGTTTGTCTGTTGCAATGGCTTCTATTTCTGGTACCACATAGTCAGGTCGCTCCTGTTCAATGATGGATTGCAACGCATCACCGTCGAGCATGTCCAGCACGTGACTGCGATGAGCCACCTGCATGGCTGGCGCATCAGCGTAGCGATCGCAAGCAATCACTTCCAGCCCGAGGCGCTGGCACTCGATGGCCACTTCTTTCCCCAGTTCTCCAGATCCCAGCAACAACACCCGGGTAGCATTTTTTCGTGTAGCAGTACCAAACATGACGCATCCTTTTTCGACACAGAACAAAATTTTCCGCGATCATACGCATTATTTTTTCAAAAGCAAACGTTTGCGTGTGGCGATTTGTCGGTATCAGGTGAATGAATACGGCATGAAATCCGACTTACAGCACATTTACAAAACAAATTTCATAGAGTGGTGTAATTCATTGATCTGACGCTAAACAAAGAGAGCACGACACGGCCGATAATGCTTCAGACAGGTTGTCGAGTTATTACTCCACACCCGAGTTAAATCTGCCTCAGGAAGAGTGATTTTGCCATGCGTCCGTATCTAAAATACCTAATTCCGACTGTCATTCCGCTGCTTGTTCTGCTGCTGCCTTCATCCGCATTCCCGTTTGTCGGCATGACCATCATCCAGCAGCGGGTCATCGCTGTATTTCTCTTAGCTGCTTTGTGTTGGGTGTTTGAGCCGATCCCGATATACGCCACTTCGGTGGTGATCATTGTGCTGGAGTTGCTGCTATTGTCAGACAAAAGCATCATCCTATTTCGCTTGGCAGAAGGACAGCCACACTTTGGTGAACTGCTCAAATATCAGGATATTATGGCAACATTTGCCAGCCCCATTATCATGCTGTTTCTGGGCGGTTTTTTTCTTGCCATGGCGGCGACCAAGTATCGACTGGACGTGAACTTAGCGAGGGTGCTTTTAAAGCCATTCGGTCACGATCCCAAATACGTCATGTTGGGACTGATGTTGATCACGGCGGTGTTTTCCATGTTTATGTCTAACACAGCAACGACCGCAATGATGTTATCGATACTGGCACCAGTGATTGCCGTATTCGGTCCTAACGATCCGGGTCGCATTGCTTTTGCGTTGTGCATCCCAGTGGCGGCGAATATTGGCGGGATAGGTACTCCCATCGGCACGCCCCCCAATGCGATTGCTTTGAAATACCTGGTGGGGGACAACCTGATTACATTTGGGGAGTGGATGGTCTTTGGCGTGCCGTTTGTGGTTATCATGATGACGCTCGCCTGGTTTTTGATCGGCTTCCTGTATAAAGCGGAACAACAGACCATCGAATTGAGTATCAAAGGCAAGTTTCTAAAAACACCTAAAGCGATCACGGTTTACATCACCTTTGCTTTGACAATTATCCTTTGGTTGATGGGCTCTTCACACGGCATGAACTCCTACACCGTCGCGCTGATCCCGGTCGCGGTGTTTTCTCTCACAGGGATCATCAACAAAGAAGACCTGAAAAGAATTTCCTGGGATGTCTTATGGCTGGTCTCCGGGGGGATTGCGCTCGGCTTGGCACTGGACAAAACCGGGCTTGCCCGTCTGGTGGTTCACAGTATTCCGTTTGATCAATTTTCTCCCTATGTGGTGCTGTTTGGTGCAGCGTTCCTGTGTTTAGCGATGGCCAATTTTATGTCACACACTGCCACGGCGAATCTGTTGATGCCCATTATGGCGGCATTGGGTACTTCGATGGCTTCACTGATGCCGCTTGGTGGCGAAATTACCTTAATTTTGGTCGTGACCTTTGCCGCGTCCTTGGGAATGTCGTTACCGATCAGTACACCACCGAACGCGTTGGCACACGCTACTGGGTACGTTCAAAGCAACCAGATGGCTCGGATCGGTGTGGTTCTGGGCGTCATTGGGGTATTGCTGAGTTTTGTCATGGTGTGGATTCTTCACGCTGTGGGTCATATCGGATAAGCGCATGAACGACTCAGGCTTGCAAGCGCTGATTGCGCGCTATTTTAGTCAGCCGGAACGGCGCCTTCAGGTCTCAGCAGGGCATCAGTTGATCGAGCAAGATAGCCAGAATGACCGTTTGTACTATGTGATTGCCGGTGAACTGGACGGGTATTTTACCGAGCAGGGTGCGTCAGCCATCAAAGTTTTTTCGGCCATGCCAGGCGCATTTCTGGGCGTGCACAGTTTTTTCTCCGGGAATGGCGCAGCCAGTTCGACGGTGATAGCAAAAACAGCGGCGGAGCTAGCATGGATAGATCGCCACACCGCAGCGATTGACGCCGAACAATATGGGGTGCTGACCACGCAGTTTATGCCAGTGATTGTCAACGAGCTGTCACAACGTCAGCGCAGAGCGACACAGGAAGCACTTGCCAAAGAACGGGCACTGCAAAAGTTACATCTCGCAGAACAGATGACCACACTAGGCCAACTGGCAGCAGGGTTGGCACATGAACTGAATAACGCGATTGGTGTCGTAAGCAGTAAGTCTCAGCGTCTGGAGAGCGTCTTATTGCAACTGCTCGAAGAGCAGCACCCAGACGCCAGTCTGTATTTTGAACTGGGATTGCAACACGGCCAGAAAGCGTCCTCTGTTCAGGTGAGAAACAAAGGCCGGGAACTCGAGCGCGACTATCATTTGCCCAAAGAGCTGGCGCGAAATCTGGCTCGTGCTGTACCGGATGATGTACTGGAGTCGCATTGGTTAGCCGACCCGGTTGCCGCGATTCGATACTGGGAAATTGGACGTGATCTGCACGATCTTCGTTTGGCGACCCGGCACACAGTTGGCATTGTCAAATCTGTAAAACAGTTGGGCCGTACCGATATTTCGCAAGATGAAGCCGTGGACATTAATGAAACGCTGCATCGTGCTGTTGCGTTATTGCAGAGCGATCTCAGACGAGTGGCAGTGCGGATACGACCTGCAGAACTGCCACTGTTTACTGCGTCATCGACAGAGCTGGTGCAGGTTTGGGTCAACATTCTCAAAAATGCCTGTGATGCGATGCGGCAGACGGAGGCTCCGGAAATTGATATCCAGACTCGGCTGAGTAAGCAGCGCATTCTGATCTCGTTGTCCAACAACGGTCCTGAAATCGACGAAACCACTCGTCGTAAGATTTTCCAGCCCAGTTTTACGACGAAGAAAGGCGGGCTGTCGTTTGGTCTTGGTTTAGGTCTGTCGATTGCGCGCCGGATCATTACCGGTTATGGCGGAACGATCGCGGTAAAAAGCGACAAACAGCGCACCGTCTTCAGGATAAAACTACCAATTGAGGGTAAGTAACCATGGAAAAGTTAAATGTCATTTGTGTCGATGATCAGCGGGAGGTATTGAGCGCGGTGTTGCAGGATCTGTCTCCTCTGAGCGACTGGCTGAATATCGAAGATTGTGAATCGGCAGAAGAAGTACTCGAATTGATGGATGAACTGGATGCAGAGGGAGAGTGGATCGCGGTTTTGATCTCTGATCACGTAATGCCGGGGAAAACCGGCGTGGAGTTGCTTGAGGAAGTCAGCCGAGATAGCCGTTTCAGTCATACCAAAAAAGTATTGCTGACGGGTCAGGCGACCCACGCAGATACCATTCATGCCATAAACCACGCCGGTATCCAGCGCTACTTTGAAAAGCCTTGGCAGCCAACGGAGCTGGTGGAGTGTGTCCGGACGTTGGTGACTGAATTTATTTTCGAGCAGGGGCTCGATTATGTCGAACTGCAGCAACACCTTGATCAGACGGTGGTTCTCAGTAGACTGAGGTAATTGTTTATCGTTTATTCAGGGAGGTGCGATGCAAACAATTATTCTGTTCGATTGGGGAAATACACTGATGGTCGATTTTCCTCAGTATCGTGGCAAGATGTGTGACTGGCCAGAGATTGAGGTGATGCCGCACGCTGCGGAGACCTTATCGAGTTTGTCCGAACATTGTGCATTATACATTGCGACCAGTGCTAAGGATTCGGCGGTTCGCGACATCGAGTTTGCGTTTGAACGGGTTGGGCTGGCCAGATATCTCAGCGGCTACTTCTGTTTCGCGAATCTTGGCTTGGAGAAAGACTCAGCACAATTTTATCGTAAGGTTAGCCAACAATTGGGGGAAGAACCGGAAGCGATAGTGATGGTCGGAGATAACTGGGATAAGGATATTCTCCCGGCACGTCAGGCTGGGTTACGAGCGATTTGGTTAACGGAATGCCTATCCGATGAGGTCGAAACCATCGTTTCACTTAAACAGTTACCCGAGGTGCTAAAAGGATGAACGTGTCGCATTTGGATCATCTGGTGTTAACGGTCAGCAATGTTAACGTGACTATCGATTTCTACCATCGGGTGCTGGGCATGGAAGTGGTGGAGTTTGGAGAGGGGCGAAAGGCACTCAGGTTTGGCGAGCAGAAGATCAACCTCCATCAACATGGCGCGGAATTCGAACCCAAAGCCCAGCATGTACAACCCGGTAGTGCAGATTTGTGCTTTATTACCCCTGTGCCCGTCAGTGAGATACTGGCCCATATTGAGCGCCAAGGAGTGACTATCACCGACGGTCCGGTGAAACGCACCGGTGCGGTGGGCCCCATCTGTTCGGTCTATTTTCGTGACCCGGACGGCAACCTGATCGAAGTGGCCAACCGCCTGACGCCATCGAATTAACGGGCTTGATATGCTAATGTGTGCGTAGTTTACATATTGATGGGGAATAGCATGACGACTCTGCAAGGATCTTGTCTGTGTGGCAACGTGACACTTACGATACCAGATGAATTCGCATACATGGGGAACTGTCACTGTTCTGAGTGTCGTAAGTTCACAGGCTCAGATTATTCTTCTGCTGGTGGTATCGAGGCTGCTAAAGTTCGGGTTGTCACTGGAGAGGAAGACATTTCGGTTTACACTAAGAGTGAGAATACCCAGCTGGCGTTCTGCCGCCACTGTGGTTCCAGCCTGTATTCGCTAAAACCAAAGACTGGAATGATGAATATTCGACTGGGTGTATTGGATTCAATAC
>NZ_WXWP01000051.1:0-8263 GCF_009904765.1 Vibrio sp. V39_P1S14PM300 | reverse complement strand
CAATATAACAATGAAAAAAGGCGATGAATATCGCCTTTTCAATTAGTTATCATATTTTTGTTAATGATGAAGTATCTGAGCGAGGAAGTTTTGTGTTCTGTCCGACTGTGGATTCTCGAAGAAATCAACGGGATTGTTTTCTTCGATTATCTCGCCGGCATCCATGAATATCACCCGGTCGGCCACTTCTTTGGCAAAGCCCATCTCGTGCGTGACACACAGCATGGTCATGCCTTCTTCGGCTAATTCGACCATAACATCAAGCACTTCGCGCACCATTTCAGGGTCAAGTGCTGACGTTGGCTCGTCAAACAGCATCACTTGAGGGTTCATACATAATGAGCGGGCGATAGCAACACGTTGCTGCTGACCACCAGATAACTGGCCCGGGTATTTATCGGCCTGATCCGGGATTTTGACCCGTTCAAGGTATTTCATCGCGACGGCTTCTGCTTCCTGCTTAGGCATTTTTTTCACCCAAATTGGCGCAAGAGTGCAGTTTTCCAGAACGGTTAAGTGCGGGAACAAATTGAAGTGCTGGAAACACATGCCGACTTCACGGCGCACCGCTTCGATGTTTTTCAAGTCTTCGGTCAGTTCGTTTCCTGACACGATGATCTGACCTTTCTGATGTTCCTCTAAGCGGTTTATGCAGCGAATCATGGTCGATTTTCCTGAACCAGAAGGGCCACAAATAACGATTCGTTCACCTTTTTTAACATCTAAGTTGATGTTTTTCAGCACGTGAAACTCTCCGTACCACTTATTCATGTCCTTAATTTGGATCATGTAGTCTTGTTGTTGCGTCATAATACGTCCTTGAGCTGATTAACTATCGTTTGTGACCGGTATGAAGTTTGTTTTCTAGCCAGATCGAATATCTCGACATGCCGAAACAAAACACCCAGAACACTAACGCGACAAATACATAACTTTCTGTGGCAAAGCCCAGCCAGTCAGGGTCGGTGTTGGCCGCCTGACCAATCCCCAGGACATCAAACATCCCGATAATCAATACCAGGCTGGTATCTTTAAACAGGCCGATAAACGTGTTCACAATCGAAGGAATGGTGATTTTCAACGCCTGAGGAAGGATGATTAGCCCCATTTTTTTCCAGTAGGTCAGCCCAAGCGCGTCGGCGGCTTCGTACTGTCCTTTTGGTATTGCCTGCAAGCCACCGCGCACCACCTCTGCCATGTATGCGGCACTGAACATCACGACACCAATTAACGCCCGGAGCAGTTTGTCGGTCTCAGACCCTTCAGTCAGAAATAAAGGCAGCATCACCGAAGCCATAAACAGCACGGTGATCAACGGAACCCCACGCCATACTTCGATGTAGACGGTACAGATGCTGCGAATGATTGGCATCTCAGAGCGACGACCTAAAGCCAGTGCGACGCCAATCGGTAAGGAGACGATAATACCGACTAGTGCAATGATCAGTGTAACCAGCAAACCACCCCATTTATGGGTATCCACCACTTCAAGCCCGAATACGCCGCCGTACAACAGCGCTGCTGCTAGGAACGGGTAAACATTGACAAAAAAGAGCCAAATCCACAGACGTTTAGGCGTTTTTTCGTAAGCGAGCAGGGCGGTAAATACAGCCAGAGTGAAGTAAAACAGCTTAGGGCGCCATAATTCAGCTTCAGGGTAGAAGCCGAACATAAACTGATCCCAACGTACGCTGATAAATACCCAACAAGCGCCATCGCGAGAGCAAGCGTCACGGGTTGTACCCACCCAATCGGCACTCAGAATAGCCCAATCGAAGACAGCCCAGATACCTGAAAAAGCCAGATAACCAAGGATCAGTGTTAAAACCGAGTTTGCCGGGCTGTTAAACAGGTTTTTGCGTAGCCAGCCGATCACCCCGACCGTATTCGACGGAGGAGGCAGGTCTGGCTGAAATTGATGTACTTTCATATTACCTCTCCACCAACGCAACTTTACGGTTGTATAGGTTCATCAGAGCGGATGTCAGCAAACTCAAGGTGAGGTAAACTGCCATCGTCATCGCAATGATTTCAATTGCCTGACCGGTCTGGTTCAGTGTCGTACCAGCGAATACAGACACCAGGTCCGGATAGCCAATGGCCATCGCCAGCGATGAGTTTTTCGTCAGGTTCAGGTATTGACTGGTGAGTGGTGGGATGATGATACGAAGTGCCTGTGGAATCACGACCAGCTTTAATGTTTTGGCGCGTGGTAACCCCAGAGACATTGCCGCTTCTGTCTGCCCATGGCTGACGGCATTTATCCCGGAACGAACGATTTCTGCGATAAACGATGCCGTATAAATGCTCAGAGCCAGTAGCAGCGCCGCCAGTTCCGGAATGATGGACACTCCACCGCGGAAGTTGAACCCTTTCAGTTCTGGGTAATTTGCGCTGATTGGAGCACCCATGATGAAATACACCACCAGAGGCACGCCGACGCACAGTGTGAGAATGATGCGTCCCATTGGCGTTTGTCGCCCCGTTAGACGCTGTTTGTTTCGAGCCCATATTCCGATAATGACAGATGCCACTATGCCGGCCAGTAGTGTAATAAACACGACACTGGAACCTTGTTCAAATACGGGAGCAGGGAAGTAGAGACCTCGAACGTTCAGGAAAACAGCTTCGCCTAATGAGAGGCTCTGACGCGGGCTTGGTAGAGCCTGAAGTACGGCAAAGTACCAGAAGAAAATCTGCAGCAGCAAGGGGATATTGCGAAATGTCTCGATATAAACGGCTGCAAAACGGCTCACCAACCAGTTAGAAGACAGTCGTGCAATACCAATAACGAATCCAATCACCGTGGCGAGAATAATGCCCAAAAATGATACCAGGGCGGTATTCAGTAAGCCGACGATAAAGGTTCGCCCGTAAGTAAAGGTTTCATTATATTCAATCAACGACAGGCCAATCCCAAAGCCAGCCTCTTGATTGAGGAATCCAAAACCTGTTGCGATGCCTCGCGCATCTAGGTTGGTAAGGGCATTGTTAACAATGGTGTAAAAGAAAAAGATCAGCGCTGCGACAGCAATAACTTGGAACACGACCGATCTGAAGGTGGGATTGTAAAGGAGATTTGTACTCTTGGCTGATCCGTTATCCGGCCTAGAGGCAATATTGTTATCAGGTTTCATACAGCTATAACCTCAAATCCATTTTTTGAAAAAAGGGCGGCTTTAAACCGCCCGTTTCTGGTGTTTCATTAACGGATTGGTGGAGCGTACATAAAGCCACCTGCATTCCACAGCGCATTTACGCCACGTGAAATTTTCAGTGGAGAACCTTGGCCGACAGTGCGCTCGAAGCTTTCACCATAGTTGCCGACTTGCTTAACCACTTGATAGCCCCAGTCATCACGAATGCCCAGGCCTTTACCTTTCGGACCGTCGACACCCAGGATGCGCTTCACGTTAGGATCGTTCGATTTCAACATGTCATCTGCGTTCTTAGATGTAATGCCGTATTCCTCTGCGTTGACCATGGCAAACAGCGTCCATTTTGCAACGTTGAACCATTTGTCGTCATCCTGACGTACAACTGGGCCCAGAGGCTCTTTTGAAATGATTTCAGGTAGTACCACGGCTGAGCTAGGATCGGCCAGATTCAGGCGCAGAGCGTACAGGCCCGATTGGTCAGTTGTCAGCACGTCGCAACGTCCGGCATCGAAACCTTTCGATGTCTGAGCTGCGGTATCAAATACCACGGGTTTGTATGACATGCCGCTGTTTCGGAAGTAGTCAGCCAGGTTGAGTTCTGTTGTTGTACCAGACTGCACACAAACTGATGCACCATCCAGTTCTTTAGCACTCTTGATGCCCAGGTCTTTTTTGACCATAAAGCCCTGACCATCGTAGTAGTTGACGCCCACGAAGTTCAAACCCAGCGCCGTGTCTCGCTGAAGTGTCCAGGTGGTATTACGTGACAGGACATCGATCTCACCCGATTGCAGGGCAGTGAATCGCTCTTTTGCTGTCAGAGGAACATACTTGACTTTGGTCTTGTCGCCCAACACCGCTGCAGCAAGTGCCTGACAATACTCTACGTCAATACCTTCCCATTCACCTTTCGAGTTTGGGTTAGAGAAACCAGGCAGACCGGTACTGACACCACAAGTTAGAAAACCTTGTTTGGTGACTTTTTCCAGAGTGCTTTCTGCTGCTTGCGCGCTTGTTGCCATCAAAGCAGTCGATGCCGCTACTACTGATGCAATAAGTGTTAGTTTATTTGCCATTTGTATCCTTCCTGTATGATCCATGTTAAACCAGGTGACCCCTGATACAACGTACGAATAGAATGTTGTGTATTGTGTTTTATTGGTTGACTCAATCTAGTTGCATTTATACAAATCAACCGTTTATAAGCGTAGGTAAGGAATTGTGTTTTCTCAAATACAGAATATGCATAGATATTTGTATTCAAACGCAAATCCTTGCCATAGTTAGAATGAACAAATGTTACATGAATGTAAATAGTGCAAGAGTGCGCATTATTGGTGCAACAGAATGTATTGATTGATAAGGGGTATTTACACTCTGTTAACATTTTGGTCGATAAAATTTAAGCGGGATAATAAACTAAAGTTTGATTTAAATTTGGAGATAAATATTGTTCTGTGGTTTGGTGGGGTGTGGCTGATGCACTAATTTTGTTAGCATGCTCCGATTAGTTCAAAGCCTTATTCAAGGAATGAAATGCAGTACTTTCCTCTCTTTCTGGATTTAAACAATAAACCAGTACTGGTTATTGGTGGTGGTGAAGTCGCCAGCCGTAAAGTCGATGCTTTACTGCGCGCAGGAGCCGATGTCACGATTGTGTCACCCACGATTGAACCGTTTCTTCAACGCTTGGCTGGTGAAGGAAAGTGTCACTGGATTAAGACCTTCTATTCATCAGAGTACATTGACCGTCGTTACATTCAGGTATGGGCGACCACAGATAACCCGGACCTGAACCATCAGGTACATGCGGACGCCAAAAAGTCGGGCATTCTGGTCAACGTAGTTGATGATCAGCCTTATTGTGATTTTATCACCCCGTCGATGATCACCCGGGGTCGGGTACAGCTCGCTATTTCGAGTGGTGGGGCATCGCCCGTGTTGATCCGAAATTTGCGTGAAACCATCGAATCGGTGTTGCCCCAAAATCTGGGGTTATTAGCAGATTTTGGGGCGTCCAAGCGCAACTCGATTAAGTCAGCGTTGCCGTCTGTGGACTTGCGTCGTAAATTTTGGGAAAGCTTCTTAAACAACCCTAAAGTTGAGCAAGCAAATAGCCGAGAATTGTTAGAGCAGCTTTATCAATCGGCACTGAGTGAGTCACTGGATGATGCTGGACAGTGTACCTGGGTTGAGTATGGTCAGGATGTCGAACTATTGCCTATGAAAGCGTTGCGTCTGATGCAACAGGCTGAACTGGTTTTATACCGGGATGGATGCCCATTCTCATTCATTGATCTGTGTCGCCGCGATGCTGAACGAGAAGGCTTTAAAGATGGTGTCGAGTTATCGTTGAAACTGGAAAATGCGAAAACAGAGCGATTGCGTATTGTGGTTCTGGTGCCACTCAACTCGTCGGAGTATGCGTTATTGGGTGCGGATGATGCACACATACGCCCAGGAGAAATTCGATAACAAAAAAACCGCCAAAGGGCGGTTTTTCATTTCGGTTAGTCGCGAAAATTTTCGAACTGGAATGGTTGGCCAAGTTCTGCTTCGCGAATCAGTGCGATGGCGGCTTGAAGGTCATCGCGCTTTTTACCCGTCACACGAACTTTCTCACCTTGAATTGATGCCTGTACTTTCACTTTGGCGTCTTTGATGAGCTTGACGATTTTTTTCGCTGTGGCGGCATCAATACCTTGTTTGAATACCACTTGCTGGTGCCAGTTTTTTCCTGAAGCTTCTGCGTCTTTCGCTTCCATCGCGTTCACGTCGACGCCTCGTTTAGTCAGGTTAGCACGCAAAATATCGCGCATCTGTTTTAACTGAAAATCGCCTTCGGAGCTTAGCTTGACGGAGTCGTCTTTCTGTATATCAAAGCTGGCTTCTACGTTGCGAAAATCGAAACGGGTAGACAGCTCGCGTGAGGCATTGTCGACTGCATTTCGCAGTTCAACCGCGTCAATCTCAGAAATAATGTCAAATGATGGCATGAATCTGTCCTCTTAAAAATCAACTGCGCGCTTTTACTGCGTCAGCTAGCATATCTAACATCGTTGTGGTGTCATTCCAGCCCAGACAAGGGTCGGTGATGGACTGACCGTAATGAAGACTATGGATGTCATCCATTGGCTGGTTGCCTTCTTCAATGAAACTTTCTGCCATGATACCAGCAACGTAGTTTTTTCCAGATTTAATCTGCTCGCAAATGTCTTTGGCAACATCAAGTTGTTTGCGATGCTGTTTTTGGCAGTTAGCGTGGCTGAAGTCGACGATCAAGCGCTGTGGCAGATTAAACTCAGCGAGCTTTTGGCACGCTTGTTCTACAGATGTCGCGTCAAAGTTAGGGCCTTTATCACCACCACGAAGAATGATGTGTCCATATGGGTTACCACTGGTGCGGTACACGGTCATACGGCCATTTTTATCTGGAGAGTAGAAGTAGTGTGAAGCCTTCGATGCGCGAATTGCATCAATGGCGATTTTAACATTACCGTTTGTTCCATTTTTGAATCCGACGGGGCAAGACAGAGCAGAGGCCATCTCACGATGGATTTGGGATTCAGTTGTGCGTGCACCGATCGCGCCCCAGGTAATGAGGTCAGCAATGTACTGGCCGGTAATCATGTCTAAGAATTCAGTCGCGGTAGCCAGACCAAGTTTATTGATATCCAGAAGAAGCTTACGTGCTTTGTTCAATCCAGCTTCCAGCGCGTAAGAACCGTCAAGGTTTGGATCGGTAATCAGACCTTTCCAGCCGACGACAGTACGCGGCTTTTCAAAGTAAGTACGCATGACAATGAACAGTTGATCTTTGTACTGCTCCTGAATTGCTGCGAGACGTTGTGCATAATCCAGCGCGGCTTTTGTGTCGTGCACAGAACAAGGGCCTACAATAACAAGAAGGCGGTTGTCTTCACCTGTCAGAATGTTCTCAATTTGGCGACGGGATTGTTCGATTCGCTCGGCTACGTCGTCGGTGATGGGATGAGCATGACTCAATTCAGCCGGTGTTGGCATTGGCCCCAGTGCCTGGGTTCTCAATTCATCTGTTTTTAATGGCATAAGGCAGCCTGTTGTATCTATTGCGAAGCAGTAAAGATAACGGAATTGTGATTAGGAATAAACTACTTATCCCTAATCTAATTGGGACGAAATCGTTTGTTTGCTGATTTATGCATTTTAAATAAATAAAATGTCATTTGTGGCTTGTGTTGTGCGGTTTCTGTGGTTATTTTCAACGGATAATCTCTTGATTCACATGGAGCTGTTATGAGTCACGAAAGTCAAAATGCTATTCATTCCCAGATTCAGCCGGGAAGTGTACATCCGACACATGTCGAAGCCATCAGCGGGTCACACCTTTATGTGTCACTCTCTGAACTTATTCTCGACAAACTTTTTTATCACCCAGCCGTCAATACTGATGATGAGGAACTATCAGATACTGAGCGAGATGCATTGCATGCGATTGTTGGCCAAGCCGAACCAGGCGTTCATCTGGTTGAGTCTCTGGTGAGTGAGATTGAAGCGGCGATCCAGCCAGCGCATCAGGCAATTCGTGTTGCTTTAAGTGATGCAGATAGTCGCAGCTATATTGCACTGATTGGCGGGCATACTTCCGAAAAAGAAGAACATAACCCGTTAATGGGGACACGTGGCGTTTCCCGTTTTGCCAGTCGCTGTTATAGCCCTGCGTTTGTGCTTGAATGCGAAGTGATAAAACGCTTGCGTAAAAACGGTCACGATATACAAATTGTGGTACCGTTTGTGCGCGCATTGTCCGATGCAGCCAAAATCATTGATCTGTTGGCAGAGCAGGGGCTACCCAGAGGCCTTGAGGGGCTGAAAGTGTTGTACAGTGTTAATGTGCCGTCTGCTGCACTACTGTCTGAACGCTTGCTGCACTACTTTGATGGGCTCGTAATTGATGTGGATTCACTCACGGAGTTTACGTTTGGAGTGGATAAAACAAATCAAGGGCTTACCCCTTTGTTTGACCCAGAAAATGAGGCGGTGCTCACGCTAATTGATACTGCTGTGCATGCCGCGTCTTCATCGTCTAAACCAGTGTTATTACTGATTCAGGCGTTAGCAGAATA
>NZ_WXWP01000259.1:0-8304 GCF_009904765.1 Vibrio sp. V39_P1S14PM300 | reverse complement strand
ACAATACTGATTGATATTGTGTACAAAAATAACCTTGTACGAATACTTATATTTTATTCGATGTAAACAATCAAAGGTTATTTAACATTTATTTTTCATTTGTGATTTTGGGAAAATATTTTTACGTAAAGATAATTCATGTAAAGCAATGATTTCTAAGGATTGCGGGGTAAGCAGATGCTTAGAATGATTGCTCGATGTTGAAAAAATGTTGCGTTCAGGGGTTGCGAATTTCTGAAGATGATTCATAGTACACAAAGTTCTTTTGAATTGTATACAATCGAAAAGGAGGTTCGAATGGCTAAAATGAAGGCAATCGAAGCAGCAGTAGAAGTGCTGAAAAAAGAAGGCGTGGACATTGCCTTCGGGGTTCCGGGTGCGGCGATCAATCCCATGTACGCGGCGATGAAAAAGCTGGGTGGCATTGATCATGTGTTAGCGCGTCACGTGGAAGGCGCTTCGCATATGGCGGAAGGCTACACCCGTACTAAGCAGGGCAATATCGGTGTCTGCATCGGAACATCAGGCCCGGCAGGGACGGATATGATCACCGGGTTGTACTCTGCAGCTGCAGACTCGATTCCAATCCTTTGTATTACGGGTCAGGCTCCGACGTCCCGACTGCATAAAGAAGATTTTCAGGCTGTTGACATTGAGTCGATTGCTAAGCCAGTCGCAAAATGGGCGACCACAGTGCTTGAGCCCGCTCAGGTACCACGAGCCTTTCAACAGGCGTTTCATCTGATGCGTTCTGGCCGACCAGGCCCGGTATTGATTGATCTGCCTTTAGACGTACAACTGGCAGAAATTGAATTCGATATCGAGACGTATGAACCGTTGGACGCTTATCAGCCGAAAGCGACAAGGTCGCAGGCGGAGAAAGCATTGGAGATGATGTGTTCATCGAAGCAACCGGTGATCGTTTCCGGTGGCGGTGTCATCAATGCCGGAGCGTCAGATTTGTTGCAGCAATTTGCTGAGATTACGGGTGTACCCGTTATTCCAACGCTGATGGGGTGGGGATCGATTCCGGATGACCATGAACTGATGGCGGGTATGGTGGGATTACAAACTGCCCATCGCTACGGGAATGCGACACTACTGGCATCTGATTTCGTTTTCGGTATCGGCAACCGCTGGGCGAACCGCCATACCGGTTCATTGGATGTGTATACCAAGGGCCGCACGTTTGTGCACGTAGACATTGAGCCTACCCAAATTGGGCGTGTCTTCTGTCCGGACTTAGGCATTGTGTCGGATGCTAAAGCGGCCCTTGAACTACTTGTCGATATCGCCCGTGAATGGCGCGACGCCGGTAAATTGCCAGCTCGTGGTGACTGGGTCAGTGATTGTCAGCAGCGTAAAGCAAGCATGCTGCGCAAGACGCATTACACCGAAGCGCCTATCAAGCCGATGCGTGTGTATGAAGAGATGAACAAAGCGTTTGGTCGTGACACCTGCTATGTCAGCACGATTGGTTTGTCTCAGATTGCTGCGGCTCAGTTCCTGCACGTGTATGAGCCGCGCAACTGGATCAACTGTGGCCAGGCGGGCCCGCTGGGCTGGACAACACCGGCGGCTCTGGGCGTACGTGCTGCAGATCCGAGTCGAGATATCGTGGCCATTTCAGGGGACTATGACTTCCAGTTCATGATCGAAGAGCTGGCGGTCGGTGCGCAGTTCAACTTGCCGTATATCCATGTGCTGGTGAATAACTCCTATCTGGGTTTGATTCGTCAGGCCCAGCGCCAGTTTGACATTGACTACTGTGTACAGCTTGCGTTTGAAAACCAGAATGCGCCAGAGCTGAATGGTTACGGTGTCGACCATGTGGCGGTTGTTGAAGGCTTGGGCTGTAAGGCTATCCGCGTGACGGATCCCGAGCAGATGCAGGACGCATTTGCACAAGCGAAGACACTGATGGACAAACACCAGGTGCCGGTTGTGGTCGAAGTAATCCTAGAGCGTGTGACCAATATTTCAATGGGTGTGGAAATCAATGCGATTAACGAATTCGAGTCGCTTGCCGAGGGCATCAATGATGCACCAACGGCACTGGCCCATCAGCAATAATTTCCATCGACAAACCAAACAATCTGCTGGCTCTCTGTTCGGGATCCAGCCTGAAAAGGACATCACAATGCCAAAATTTGCTGCAAATTTATCCATGCTGTTTACCGAAGTCGATTTTCTCGATCGTTTCAAGGCGGCCGCACAAGCTGGCTTTCAGGGCGTGGAATACCTGTTCCCGTACGCCTTTGATGCAGGAGAGATTAAGCGAAAGCTTGATGATAACCAATTGACTCAGGTGTTGTTTAATTTACCAGCCGGAGACTGGGACGCCGGTGAGCGAGGAATTGCCGTTGACCCAACTCGGATAGAGGAGTTTCAGGCCGGGGTCGCGATGGCCATTGAATACGCAAAAGTGCTGGGAAATACCCAAATCAACTGTCTGGCGGGGATCACGCCAAAGGGCGTTACCCCGCAAGATGCGCATGCTACTTTTGTGGTTAATCTGCGTTATGCCGCACAAGAGCTGAAAAAAGCAGGTATCAATTTGGTGATTGAAGCCATCAATACCCGTGACATCCCGGGCTTTTTCCTCAATACCACTGAGCAGGCCAAAGCGGTCATCAACGACGTTGGCAGCGACAACTTGTTCATCCAGTACGACATCTACCACATGCAGATCATGGAAGGTGACATCACGCCAACCGTTAGCGCTAACATCAACCAAATTGCGCATGTGCAACTGGCAGATAACCCTGGCCGACATGAGCCGGGCACTGGTGAGATCAACTATCCGTTTGTGCTGAGTCAGCTCGATCAACTGGGTTACCAGGGCTGGGTGGGCTGTGAATACAAACCGCAGTCCACCACCACCGATGGACTGAACTGGATGAATCAGTATCGCTAACCAATACAGTTAAGGAGAACAGAATATGAAGATTGCATTTATCGGTACCGGCATCATGGGTAAGCCTATGGCGCAGAATCTGCAAAAAGCCGGACACGACATCATCCTTTCAGACCACTTTAATCAGCCACCGAGTGAGCTGGTGGAGGCTGGCGCTTTGGTGTGTCATTCCCCTGCTCAAGCGACTGAACTGGCGGACGTAGTGATTTTGATGGTGCCAAACACACCGCAGGTCGAAGAGGTTCTGTTTGGTGACAACGGCATTGAAGCGGGTCTGAACTCAGGTGGTGCAGCAGGTAAGCTCGTGATTGATATGAGCTCTATCTCACCTATCGCGACCAAGGCGTTTGCGGCTCGCATCAACGAAAGTAGTGCAGCCTATTTGGATGCACCGGTTTCCGGTGGTGAGGTCGGCGCAATTAATGCGGCGCTGAGTATCATGGTCGGTGGTAGTCAGAGTGCGTTTGATAAAGCCCGTCCGCTTTTTGAGGTGATGGGTAAGAACATCACTCTGGTGGGAGAAAATGGCGCAGGTCAGACTTGTAAAGTGGCGAACCAGATTATCGTGGCATTGAATATCGAAGCTGTGTCTGAAGCACTGGTGTTTGCTTCTAAAGCAGGCGCGGATCCGGCGCGAGTGCGTCAGGCTTTACTGGGTGGTTTTGCCAGCTCAAAGATTCTGGAAGTTCATGGCGAACGCATGGTGAATGGCACCTTTGACCCTGGCTTTAAGATAGCACTGCACCAGAAAGATTTGAACCTGGCACTGACCGGTGCGCAAGAACTTGACGTTGCACTTCCCAATACAGCCACTGCGCAGGAGCTGTTTGAAGATTGTGCGGCGATGGGTGGAGAAAACTGGGACCATTCGGCGCTGATCAAAGCGATCGAAAAGCGTTCTGGTCACTCAATCCGCGACTAATCCCTAGTGGGATAACGGCAGGTGCTTCCTCTCGCCTGCCGACTTCAATTCCTTACTAAATCGCGTAGTTTCGTCTCCTTTTATACGCGTTCCCGTCGTAAGGCAAAGGGACAGAGCGGACTCCTTTCGCCGCTTTGAACTGCAGGCGCCCGGCGCCTTACTTCGGGATTTTTCTTTTCTGTCATCTAAGGAGTGGCTGATGGACATCGAACCAAAACAATTTTTACACCAACTGTTCCAGAGTGCGGTTAATCAGGCTTTGCCCAAGGGGCACATCGCTCAGTATTTGCCGGATGAGTTGTTCACCTCACCGGCCAAAGGTCGCATCGTTGTTGTAGGGGCCGGGAAAGCTGGCGCGTCGATGGCGGCGGAGCTGGAAGCGGTATTTCAGGCGCGAGGTCAATCCCATTGGGAGCGATTGGAAGGCTTGGTGGTTACCCGTTACGGACATACTCAGGCTTGCGAACGAATTGAGGTCATCGAAGCTGCTCATCCAGTGCCGGATGCCATGGGTCTGGATGTGGGACAACGAGTGGTGGCTCTACTCGATGAACTGACAGAAAACGATACCCTGATATGCCTTATTTCAGGTGGGGGATCCGCATTGCTGAGCTTGCCTGCGGGCAACATCTCGCTGGCCGAGAAGCAGGCGATCAATAAAGCGTTGCTGAAATCCGGTGCCGCCATCGACGAAATGAACTGCGTGCGCAAACACTTATCGGCGCTCAAAGGGGGGCGTTTGGCAAAGCTGGCTTATCCGGCTCAGGTGGTCACACTGGCGATATCGGATGTGCCCGGGGATGAGCTCAGTGTGATTGCTTCAGGGCCGACGGTGCCAGACGCGACCACTCGCTTTGATGCGCTGGCTATCCTCGAACGGTATCAGATAGACATTCCTGCCAGTGCCTTTGAATGGCTCAATTCACCATTATCTGAAACGGTCAAACCCGAGGAGGCGTGTTGGGCACAGTGTGTCACTCATTTGATTGCGACGCCGCAAATGGCGTTGCAGGCGGCGGCGGCCGAAGCGGAAGGGCTCGGAATTACAGCCCACATTCTCAGTGACTGTATCGAAGGTGAAGCTCGTGAGGTCGCCAAAATGCACGCAGCGCTGGCCAAGCAAGTCGCGCAGAAAAGCCAGCCATTCAGCGCACCGTGTGTACTCATCTCCGGTGGTGAAACAACGGTGACAGTCAGAGGAAATGGGCGAGGAGGACGGAATTGTGAGTTCCTGCTCAGTCTGTATCAAGAATTAAATGGAACGCCGGGTATTTATGCTCTGGCGGCCGATACCGATGGCATTGACGGTGTGGAAGATAACGCCGGTGCCTGGATAACGCCAGACAGTGTTTTAAATGCTTCTAGCCTGAAGCTCAATGCAGAGCACTATTTGGCTGACAACAACAGCTATGACTTTTTCGAGCAGATCGGACAGTTACTGTTCACCGGCCCGACATTGACCAACGTAAATGATTTCAGGGCAATTCTGATTCTCTGACCAGACTCCTGTCACGAGAAGCTTTGCGGCACACTGAAGGGCATGAGCGGTGTGCCGCTTTTTTATTTCTCGGGTATAGGAGAGCAAAAAATGACAGCAAAAGTCGTACTACTCGCTATTTTTTATAACGAATTCTTGGTGTTACCTGAGCCATTGTTTAACATCAGACGTTATTAGGATGACTCGGGGGTGAAGCATGTCGCGCATCAGACGCAAAAATCAGGATTTGATCATCGAAGTGGCCAGCGAGCAGTTTGCAAAGCAAGGGTATGCAGCCACTACAATGGCCGATATTGCCAAAGCTGCTGAGCTGCCCAAACCCAATGTATTTTATTATTTCAGCTCAAAAGACAAACTCTATTACGCGGTATTGCAAACGGTGACTCAGCCTCTGCTGGAAGCCTCTAAGCCCATCGAAGAACTTGATGACCCGGTTGAAGCATTGAGCCGTTATATTGAAACGAAACTCAGAATTTCTCGCGATCACCCCCATGCCTCGAAGGTGTTTGCGAATGAAGTGATGTCGGGCGCTAAAGCATTACCAGAGGACATTGGCCAAGAGCTGTTTGAACAATCCCAGATGATTCTGAACAAGTTTCGAACCTGGCAGGAGCAGGGGTTGATGGACGCGGTGCCACCGCATCATCTTATGTTTGCTATTTGGGCCGCTACGCAAACGTACGCCGATTTTGGTTGGCAGATTTGCAATGTCATGCAGAAACCACAGCTTGATAATGATGACTATCAACAAGCAGCTCAGTTTATCACTCAACTGGTGATTCAAGGTTGTCATGTTCGTTCCCGCTGAGCAGTGACTCAGCGTTTCCTAGAGAAGTTGTTCGATGAATATGAAAGAGTTTTCCCTTCAGACGGGACTGTCTGCCCACACTTTGCGTTATTACGAGAAGATCGGTTTACTAAAAAATGTTCAGCGAAATGCCAGTGGTCATCGGGTTTATACTGCCAGAGAGCGCGAATGGGTTGGATTCATTGTACGTTTGAAATCCACCGGTATGCCGTTAGAGCAAATTCAGCGTTATGCTGAGCTACGAGAGCGGGGGGAGAAAACAATGCAAGCCCGACAACAGTTGCTCGAACAGCATCGGCGCGAATTACAGCAACATATTGATGAGCAACTCGAACATCTCGACGCACTTGAGGTAAAGATACAATTTTACCGTGATAAACTTAGTTCTTGACTTAGAGTAAGCTCTAACTTGTAAGGTGATGTTCCAACAAGTAAAAAAGGAACGCATCATGCATTCATCAAGATTTGAAATTGGGTTAGAAAAACTCTCGGAGATTGACGGCGAAGCCGGGCATAATGTTATCACCAGTCTGGAAGACATCTGCCCGGATCTGGCAAAGTTGACGATTGAGTTTCCATTCGGTGACATTTACTCCCGCCCCGGGTTGGATTTGAAATCTCGCGAAATTGCTACGGTCGCGGCACTGACTGCCATGGGCAATTGTCAGCCGCAGTTGAAGGTGCACTTACAAGCAGCGTTGAATGTCGGTTGTAGTGAAGAGGAACTCAAAGAGGTTATTCTGCAGATGGCCGTTTATGCTGGTTTTCCGGCGGCTCTTAATGGCATGTTTGCGCTGAAAGATATCCTTTCTGCGCGAAAATCTGCGTGATCAAAAAAGGCTTGCACCTGGTGCAAGCCTTTTTGTTGTGTGCCGCTTAATGGAAAACCTGACTACTGAAATGGATGAATTTGCTGTGCTCCATTAGCCGTCTGAACGCCGTTTTATCGAGCATGATCAGTGTTTCGTGATCACCTGCTTCCAGGTAGACATGATCCAAATCTGTCAGTGATGTATCACACACCATCGCCATATGATAGGCCCTGCCGACTGGCGGAATGGCGCCATTTTCACAGTCATTAAACATCCGGTAAATCTCTTGTTCTTTGACCAAGTGAAATGTGGCATTCATCTCGTCGTTCAATATCGCCAGATTGATTTTGGCGTTAGCGGGTAGGATGGCCATCATATGCTTGCCATCATGATCTTCCAGTACTACTCCTTTCGCCAGATGGTTAAGAGGAACTCCAGCGGCAATTCCGCTGTGAAGAGAGCTGTGGCTGTGTTCATGGCTGAGTGTCTGAAAGCGGATATGGTGCTCATTCAGGTAGTGACTCAGCCGGGTTGCCATGGTCATAGAAACCTCCTGTCTGAGGTGGCTTTTGTCCTCTTAATTATAGGAAATATGTCCCCATTAGGCTGTGAATTCATTAAGTCGCTGTAACGCTGCAAGATGAATAGAGTGAACGTGACCCGCCTCTAAATTCAATAACTTAACGTTGAACCTGTATTCGTAATCTTTAATATGCGTTTTTCTTATATAAAACCAAGAGCATATAAAGTGAAACAATTATTTCTGTTAACGGCCGCCTGTTGTGCGGTCTCGTCAGGGGTTCAAGCCAAAGTTGTCACCTACCCAGCAGTGTCATACTGCGCAGAGAGTATCGCGGAACGAAACGTTCAGTTTGCCAAACTGAAGAGTGAGAAGGGAAGCTATGAAGCGGCGATGAGCATTGCTATGAGTGAGAAAGTCGGGCCAGATGCCGCCTCATCTTCGTTCATTTTTGAGCCCGCCTACGGACGTACAGAACGCTATTTTACCTGTACGATCCCTTTGTCTGATGAGATCGGGCAATTTCAGGTCAACATGCACGCTTCCCTAGATAACATCAATTCTGGTCGTCCTGGAGGATGTACATTCTCGCGAGTTCGACGAATCAGTGATGGTGGCGGGTGGAAAATTTTACGTTTCGCTGAACCCGGTGGATTCTGGTGGGGAGATCTCACCCGAAACGATGGTTTTGTGACGTACTCTCAAAGTGTGGACAACCAGTTTCAACGCTCAACGACACTGGAAGCGAAGTGTCGTACCACCTGGGATCAGGGCGCTGTTAAACTGCATCACATTGAACTTGAATATTAAATCGCCAAAATGTTTCG